>CAZLOC010000021.1:0-10635 GCA_964560935.1 uncultured Anaerolineaceae bacterium
AGAGATCAGCAAAGTGGACGCCGCGCACGGCGTGATCATGTCGGTCAATAATTCGCTGTACTGTCACGGCATCCTGAAATTCGGCACCGAAGAACAAAAGAAGAAATTCCTGACGCCGGTCGCCTCCGGGGCCTCTGTCGGAGCGTATTCGCTGACGGAGCCGATGTCAGGCTCGGACGCGGGCACGATGCGCACGCGCGCCGTCCGCGATGGCGATCACTACATATTGAACGGGCGCAAGTCCTGGGTCACGAGCGGACCAGTGGCCGATTACCTGGTCGTCTTCATGATGACCGATCCCGACAAAAAGAGCAAGGGCATCACTGCCTTCCTGGTCGAGGCCAGCACGCCCGGCTTCAGCCGCGGCAAGAAAGAACCCAAGCTGGGCATCCGCGCCTCCGCCACCAGCGAATTGCTCTTCGAAGATTGCCGCCTCCCACTTGAGAACCGTCTCGGTCAAGAAGGCGAGGGCTTCAAGATCGCCATGAACGTGCTGGACGCAGGCCGCATCGGCATCGGCGCGCAGGCGTTGGGCATCGCCGAAGCCGCTTACGAGGCTTCGCTCTCCTACGCGCGCGAACGCGAAGCCTTCGGACAGAAGATCGGCGAGTTCCAGGGCATCTCCTTCAAGCTGGCCGACATGAAGACGCGCATCGAAGCCTCGCGCTTGATGGTCTACAACGCGGCCATGGCCAAACAACGTTCCAAGACGACCGGCGAGCGCTTCACGCTGCAATCCTCGACCGCAAAACTGTTCGCCTCTGAGACGTCCATGTTCTGCGCCCACGCCGCGGTCCAGATCCACGGCGGGATGGGTTACAGCAAGGAATATCCGGTGGAACGCTACTTCCGCGACGCCAAGATCACCGAGATCTACGAGGGCACCAGCGAGATCCAGCGACTGGTCATCAGCCGCACTGAGTTGGGCTTGAAGTAGAACCTCATTCATCCTAATCACAAAGGCACCAAGGCACCCCGGCCCGACCGGCAACGCCGGGGCGGGCGAAGTCACAAAGTTCTATTCTTGGTGCCTTGGCGGCTTAGTGTCTTCGTGGTAAAGAAAACTCCCCAACTAGAGCCGATCAAAACCTTCCTGTCCCGCGCAAGAGCGACACTGCCTGGACGCTGGTTTTGGCTTTTAACCGGACTGGGACTGGTGGCCTACGGCCAATATGTGATATACCAGCGCGCCCCGCTGGGCAAAGCGAACCCCACGTTCGAATTCTGGAACGCCGCCTATCGCCTGGAAGTTGTCAACCTGGACAACGTCATGCTGGCCCTGCCGTTCCTCGCCTTGGGTGCGCTGGTCTGGGGAATTCTCGGTGGTCGACAGGAAAAAGAGAGTGAAGACGTTCCAGGCTGGGCTGACAAAAACCAAATTTCGTGGGCTTATGCGCTACCCCGCCTGGCGTTGATTCTCCTGGGGGCGATCTATCTATTCCTGCAACTGGCCCGGCATCAACACCATCCTTTCCTTTTCTGGCTCTGGCTGGGAACCCTGTTCTGGCTTTCGCACTTGTTCTGGCTGTGGGATCGTCGAACCGGGGCCAATCTCTCGCCCGGCCTGGAACGCAGCGATCTGGCCTGGATGGCCGGCCTGTTTACCCTCGCGCTGATAGTGGCCGCTTTCGCCCTCGGAGACATCCCAAATGTCCTCATCCCCGATGAAGGCTCGTTTTGGGAAGTGGCCCGCGCCATTGCGCTGGGAGAGTATCGCCCTTCCTTTTTTGATTTCGGCGTATACACCTTCCCGGTTGCCAGTTCCATATACCAGGGCTGGGTCATGCGCCTGGCGGGAGTGGACCTGTGGGGCTGGCGCTTCACTTCCGTCCTGGCAGCGGCAGCGGCCACCCTTCCATTGTATTTGTTAGGGCGCGCCTGGTTTGGTCGGCGTGTGGCAATCTCTGCCATACTGATTATGATCGCCAATCCATATTTCCTGATCTACGCCCGGCTGGGATACAACAACGCGCAGGCTCTCTTCCCGGTCACCTTGAGCCTGTACCTGTGGCTCAAAGCGTTGCAAAAATCCAGCTTCTTCTATCTCTGGTTGGCAGGGATTGTTGCCGGGCTGGGTCTCTACACCTATCCCGCCGCCTGGCTGGCCATGCTGGTGATTGCGATAAGCGCCGCTGTGCTCTGGCTGATGCATAAAATGACCTTCCGCCGCCTGCTCATCACGGGAGGTATTCTCATCATTGCTACCGCCATGCTCTTCGGTCCGCGCCTGGCATATGGCATGAGCGGAGAACACAGCAACTCGTTCGCTTTCAAACTACTGGAGACCACTTTTGCCAACTCTTTCTACGCCAGGGCTTACTACGGAGAAGCTGACCTGTTCCACAGCACGCCGCCCATACAACTGGCTGGGATCGAACTCTACTATGAACCGGTGGTGTACTACGAAATGCTCACCCGCGGTTTGATCAGGACAGCCCTGGTATTATTTGATCCTTTCATCCACCAGGAACGTTTCATGGTGGCGCCCTTTGCAGGGGTGGTCACTCCGGCATTTTTCTTGATCGGTCTCGTTATAGCCCTACGCAACTGGAAACAACGACGCTTCCAGGTTCTCCTGTTATGGGCAATGGTCGGGATGTTCCTCTTCAGCGTGTTGAGCGCCTTCCCTCCCAGCTCTACTCATACTGTCTCGGTCATCCCAGTGATTGCGCTGATCAGCGGGGTGGGACTGGTCGCCGTAATAGAGCAAATTACGGCTAATTTGCACCCTGCATTACGTGGCCGGTTCAAATTAATTGTGCTCACCCTCCTTCTGATGGTCATCGCCTGGGTCGGCTGGCATACATACTTCGTTGAAATGCCACACCGCAATCCTCCCACCTTCGAAGATATTGTCTCCTGGATTGCCTGGCGCACCGATGAAGCGCATACAGTTGTGTATGTTGGCAATAGCGAAACCCGTCATCGCGTGCAATACCTGGTGGATACGCGCATGGTTCCGCACACATACGTCAGCGTAGCACAGGAAGATTTCAAGTGGCAGGACGTGCCCCTGGAAAGCATCGTCTTCGTCGAAGGGCAGCCTGATGGAAAAAATACATTCATCCCCCCGCCGCCTTCAACATTTATAAACAGTGCGGCCTACACCAACCCGGAGGAGGAAGTCATCGGCTACGCCTGGGCCGATACGAATGTAGACCTGCAACCTGCCCCACCATTTCCCATTTCGAACGGGAAATTTCCAGTTACAATCATCCTGGTATTCTCCGTACTGGCTATCATTATTATATTGGTGATGAGCCTGGAAATCCGGGTGAAGACCGAGAGAATTCCCGACAAACCTGGTCTTCGCCTTCATGCTGAAATCATTTTGCGGAAAACCATCAAGAAAGAGGTAGACGAGGAAGCATGAAAACCACACTGTTCCGCCAACACGGCGGACCTGAAGTCCTGGAATATACTGATTTCCCCACGCCTGAGCCCAAGCCAGGCGAAGTGCTGGTCAGGCTGCGCGTTGCCGCCCTCAATCGCATGGACGTGATGGTGCGGGAGGGCTGGCCTGGCCTCAATCTGGAACTGCCCCACATCAACGGCGCGGACGGCGCGGGGGAAGTCGTTGCCACCAACCCTCACCCCCTACCCCTCTCCCAGGGGGAGAGGGGGGAATTTCAGGTGGGCGACCACGTCGTCATCAACGCCAACCTGGGCTGCGGAGAGTGCGACTACTGTCTCTCCGGCCGGGATAACATGTGCCGGGAATGGCACCTGCTGGGCGAGACCGTGCGCGGGACGTATGCAGAGTACGCGTCCCTGCCCGCCCGCCAGCTATACAAACTGCCCGCAGATTTCGATTTCCACAAGGCAGCCGCTGCCGCCCTGGTCTACCAGACGGCCTGGCATTCGCTGATCACGCGCGGGAAACTGCAAAAAGGCGAAACCGTGCTCATCGTCGGTGCGGGAGGCGGGGTCAATACGGCCAGCATAGACATCGCCAAATATAGCGGCGCGCAGGTCGTGGTCGTAGGTTCCGATGCGCAAAAACTGGAAAAAGCGAAAGCCTTCGGCGCAGACATCCTGATCGACCGCTCCAAAGCGGAAAACTGGTCCAAGGCTGTCCTCCTGGCCACCGACAAACAGGGCGTGGACGTGGTGGTGGACAACGTCGGTACGACCTTCATGCACAGCCTGCGCACGCTCAAAAAGGGCGGGCGCTTGCTGACAGTCGGCAACTCCGGCGGGCCGAAGTTCGAGATCGACAACCGTTATATCTTTGCCAAGCATCTCTCCGTCATCGGCTCCACCATGAGCAACCTGGCAGATTTTGAGACCGTCATGGACCTGATCGTGAAGGGCGTGCTCGAACCCGCGCTGGACAAATCCTTCCCGCTCGAAGACGCCGCCGCTGCACAGGAACGCCTGTGGAAGGGCGAAAACTTCGGTAAGATCACCCTGGATATCGGATAGCCTCTTGAAACTTGCCTCACAGCTTAAACGCATCCCGTGGTTCGAACTGTTGATCGTTCTTGCCCTGCTGGGCATCAACGGCTACGCCGCCTTTTCGGACGCCTACAACCTGCCCAACAAGTGGTTCACACGCGATGACGCCTATTACTATTTCAAAGTCGCGCAGAACATCAGCGAGGGACACGGCAGCACCTTCGATGGTATCAACCCGACCAACGGCTACCACCCGCTGTGGACGCTGGTATGCGTGCCCATCTTTGCCCTGGCGCGCTTCGACCTGATCCTGCCGCTGCGCATCCTGATCATCCTGCTGGCCGGCCTGCGCGCCGCCACCAGCCTGTTACTCTATCGACTGCTGGGGAACGTCATCGCCCGGCCTATCGCCATGCTGGTAGCGCTGTACTGGGCGTTCGACTACGCCATCCACACAACCGCCTACCAACAGGGACTGGAAACCGGACTGGCGGCGTTCTGCCTGGTGTTGTTTTTATTCTTGCTCCAGCGCTTCGAACGGGACCGGAAAACTGCCCCCGTCAAAGGGAAACAAATCGCGCTCCTGTCCATTGCCGCGACGCTGGTCACCTTCAGCCGCCTGGACATGGTCTTCCTGGCCGGGCTGTTCGGGTTGTGGATCATTTTCCGCGACAGGCCGCTGCACTACCTGTTGCCGCTGGATATCCTGCTGCTGGCCATCAGCGCGACCAGCGCCTTCATCATCCGTACTGGCTTCCCGGATTACTACAAGTACACAAACCTGGCCGTCGCCATGCTGGCGATCAGCCTTGTCGTGAGAATCCCCCTGTTCTACTTCCTGAGGCTGTATGACCATCCCAAAGCGCACTCTGTCTGGCACATATTGCTCCAGAGCGCCATCGGTAACGGCATTGCAACGGTTGCCACACTTGGCATTTTATTAGCCCTGACGCGTTTGGGCGTGCTCACTGGCAGCTTTCCGCGCGCCGCCCCGCTGATCGACGGAGCCTTATCATTTGCGTTGATCGTTGCCGGCCGCTTGATCGTATCCCTGTTCAGCTCGAAGGATAATGTAAAGACACAGTCGCCGCTCGAGGCGCTCAAATCCAACTGGCGCACATGGTTACGCGAAGGCGCTCTTTCTTATGGCATCCTGGGCGGCGCGCTGGGACTCTACATGCTGTGGAGCAAACTCACATTTGGCACCTCGTCCCCGGTCAGCGGGCAGATCAAGCGCTGGTGGGGCTCTTTCTCCAGCCGGGTGTATGGCGGCGCGGCGCGCTCCCCATTGTCTTTCTTCGGCGTCAACCCCGAAGGCGACTTCAATGCCTGGTCCCCCATCACAAACCTGGCCGGCAAATGGAACAGTCAAATCGAGATGAGCGCGATACCCATTAAATATGATCTGCGCTATGCGCTCCTGTTCTTCCTGCTCCTGATTGTCCTGTTCGCGTTCCTGTTTCTCAATCGCAAGCGGGCGGCGCGCATTACGGGACAATTGGCTTTACTGCCCCTGTTCGCAGGCGCAAACCTGCAAATCATCCAGTACAACATCACCGGCTATAGTGCGCTCAAGGAATGGTACTGGGTCAGCCAAATGGTTTTCATCGCCCTGGCCGGGGGGATGCTGCTCGATATTTTATCCCAATCGCTGCGGCGGCTGCCTGTCACGCATATTGCGATCTATCTTGCAGTTTTCTATTATGGCGTCACCAGCGGCCTCTGGTCCGGACGTATTACCGCCGCTCAAATGCCATACGGAGCAAAACCTGCCGATACACCTTATATGGAAGCCGCCACATTCATCGAAACGTACACCGAGCCCGGAAGCCTGGTCGGCATGACGGGCGGCGGCAACGTCGGCTATTTCATCCAGGATCGCACCATCGTCAACATGGACGGCTTGATCAACAGCTATCCTTATTTCCAGGCCAACAAAGCCCGCCGAGGCAGCGATTATCTGTATGAGCTGGGTCTGGACTACATCTTTGCCAATCCCAGCTTCCTCGAAATCCAGCCCTACCGCGGCCAATACACCGGACGCCTGGAGATCATCGATTTCTACGGCGGGAAGGCGATTATGCGCTTCTTGCCCGCGCCCTGATATGAAACATCCTTTTAGTTGAACTATCATATCTTTTCAAGAAAATGGGGTGTGGGGTAACCCCACTTCCCCTCTTCTTTTTGAGAAGAACGGATACATTATGAAACGACCCTTTAGTGTAACGATATTGCTCTGGCTGGTGTTAAGCCTTACGACGTGGAGCGGATTTCGCCTGGCTGCGGCCATCCTGTGGTGGCGTACGCTGCTTGAGTTCACGTCACCGCCCGGGCCGCTGTACATCGCCCTCAGCGGAGCGGTATGGTTGGCAGCCGGGATCGGACTGTTTTGGGGCATGTGGCAGGCCAAAGCCTGGATACGGATCGCGCTGCTCGGGGTCGGGGCAGGCCTCTCCGTCTGGTATTGGTGCGACCGGCTGCTGCTCCAAAACCCGCGCGCAAATTGGCCGTTCGCCCTGGCAGCGACCGTCCTACTTCTGATCCTCCTATCCGTTTGCGTGTACCTGCCGGGAACGAAAACCTTCTTCACCAAGAGAGAGGCACATGACCGATAATCCAAAAATCCAGCGCCTGAGGGAGTTGAAAGCGCAATCCCGCCTGGGCGGCGGCGCAGAGCGCATCGAAGCCCAGCATAAGAAAGGACGCCTGACCGCGCGCGCGCGCGTCGACCTGCTGCTCGATAAAGGTTCATTCCGCGAAATCGACCCCTTTGTCGTCCACCGCACGCATGACTTCGGGCTGGACAAACAAAAATACTTGAGCGACTCGGTCATCACCGGCTGGGGCACGATAGACGGGCGACTGGTATACGTCTTTTCTCAGGACTTTACCGTCTTTGGCGGCTCGCTGGGCGAGGTGCATGCCGGGAAGATCGTCAAGGTCATAGACATGGCGCTCAAGAACGGCGCACCGATCATCGGCCTGAACGACTCGGGCGGCGCACGCATCCAGGAAGGCGTGGTTTCGCTGGGCGGGTATGCCGATATCTTCCTGCGCAACACCCTGGCCTCGGGCGTTATCCCGCAGATTTCAGCCATCATGGGACCCTGCGCGGGCGGCGCGGTGTATTCCCCGGCCCTGACCGATTTCATTTTTATGGTGCGCGGTTCTTCTTATATGTTCGTGACCGGGCCGGAAGTGGTCAAATCAGTGACGCACGAGGAAGTTTCGTTCGAAGACTTGGGCGGGGCCAGTGTGCACTCGGAAGTTTCCGGGGTGTGCCACGTAGCCGCCGATACCGAAGGGGACACGCTTTACCTGATCCGCAAATTATTCAGCTACCTGCCTTCCAACAACATGGAAGATGCACCCGTCGTGGCCGGCGGGGACGATCCGCTGCGGATGGAGGAAGCGCTGGACAGCATCATTCCCGATGACCCCGGCAAACCCTACGACATCAAGGAAGTCATCCGCATGATCGTGGATGATGGGCAGTTCTTCGAAATCCAGGAGGCCTATGCCGCCAACGTTGTGGTCGGGTTTGCGCGCCTGGGCGGGCATTCCATCGGCATTGTCGCCAACCAGCCAGCCGTCCTGGCAGGCGTGCTGGACATCAACGCTTCAGACAAAGCCGGGCGTTTTGTGCGCTTCTGCGACGCCTTCAACATCCCCATCCTGACGTTGGAAGACGTGCCCGGATTCCTGCCCGGCACCGGACAGGAACATGCCGGGATCATCCGCCACGGGGCCAAGCTGTTGTATGCTTTCTGCGAAGCGACCGTTCCCAAGCTGACAGTCATCACGCGCAAGGCCTACGGCGGCGCATACGACGTGATGTCGAGCAAACACATCCGCGGCGACGTCAACCTGGCCTGGCCCAGCGCCGAGATCGCCGTGATGGGGCCGGAAGGCGCGGTCAACATCATCTTCCGCAAGGAACTGGAAAAGGCCAAAGACCCGCTCAAGCGCAAAGCAGAACTGGTGGCCGAATACCGCGAGAAGTTTGCCAATCCCTACGTAGCAGCCGAGCGCGGTTACATCGACGATGTGATCGAACCGCGCGAGACCCGTCCGCGCCTGATCAATGCGCTGGAGATGTTGAGCAACAAGCGCGACGGTAATCCCGCCAAGAAGCACGGGAATATTCCGCTCTAAGCAGTCAGCCATCAGCTTTCAGCCTTTGCTGAGCGCTGTCCGCTGACTGCTGACCGCAGAGGAGCTGTCATGTTCAAAAAAGTATTAGTCGCCAATCGAGGCGAAATCGCCGTACGCATTTTGCGCGCCTGCCGCGAGCGAGGCCTGGAGACGGTCGCCGTGTACTCGGAAGCGGACCGGCAAGCCCTGCACGTGCGCTACGCAGACGAAGCCTACCTGCTCGGCCCGGCGCCCTCGCGCGAGTCCTACCTGCGCGCAGACAAGATCATAGACATCGCCATGAAATGCGGCGCGGATGCCATCCATCCCGGCTACGGCTTCCTGGCCGAACGGGATGACTTTGCCGAGACCTGCGAAGAAAAAGGGATCACCTTTATCGGTCCGAAACCCTCGGCGATTGCGGCCATGGGAGACAAAGGAGTGGCGCGCGCCACGGTCATCAAGGCGGGCGTCCCGGTCGTGCCGGGCACGGAGGACGTCGGGGACCTGACCGATGAGCAATTGCTGGCCCAGGCCGAGAAAGTCGGGTTCCCGCTATTGATCAAAGCCACTGCGGGCGGCGGTGGGAAAGGCATGCGCGAAGTGCGGAACATCGAGGAGATGCCAGCCCTGATCCAGTCCGCGCGGCGCGAGGCCGAAGCGTCCTTTGGGAACGGCAACGTCTACCTCGAGAAACTGGTCGAAGGGGCGCGGCACATCGAAATCCAGATCCTGGCGGACACGCATGGGAATGTCATTTCCCTGGGGGAACGCGAGTGCTCGCTGCAACGCCGCCACCAGAAGCTGCTGGAGGAAGCGCCATCCTCCTTTGTTGATGAAGGGTTGCGCCGCAAAATGGGGGAACTGGCGGTCAAAGTGGCGCAGGCCGTGGAGTACGTCAACGCCGGGACGATCGAGTTCCTGGTGGACAAGGACAAGAATTATTATTTCCTGGAAATGAACACTCGCCTGCAAGTGGAGCATCCCGTGACCGAGATGGCCACCGGCGTGGACATCGTGGCAGAACAACTGCGCATCGCGCGCGGGCGGCAGTTGAGCTACAAGCAGGAAGACATCAAGTTCAACGGGCACGCCATCGAGTGCCGTATCAATGCCGAGGACCCGTATAACAACTTCCTGCCCTCCACCGGACGCATCACGCACAGCCTGCTGCCGACCGGCCCCGGCATCCGGGTGGATACGGGCGTGTATCCCGGCTTCGAGATCACCCCTTACTATGACCCGATGATCGCCAAGCTGATCGTGTGGGGCGAGACGCGCGCCCAGGCCATCCTGCGCATGCGCCGCGCGCTGGAGGAATACCGCATCGTGGGCGTGCGCACGAACATCCCCTTCCATCAGACTATGATGGACTCGACCCGCTTCATGGCCGGGCAATATGACACGCGCTTTGTGGAGGAGCGCTTCTCGATGGAAGAAATGGGGGAAGGCAAAGAAACCTTCGACGAGACCGCCGCCATCTTCGCCACGCTCGTGGCCCATACGGAAGCGCAACGCGCTGCCCAGATCGTCCGGCGCGGGGAGCGCGACACCAGCAACTGGAAGTGGGTCGGGCGCTGGGAACGCATGCACCGCTAAGCAGGAGCCAGGCATGAAATATATCAGCACAGTCAACGAGGTCGAATACCTGATCGAGATCACCGACGAGCGGCACATCTCGGTCAACGGGCGGATGCTCACGGTGGACTTCAACCCGGTCAGCGGGCAGCCGGTCTACTCCCTGCTAGTGGATGGGCAGTCTGCCGAAGCCTACGTCTATCCGGGCGAGGAGAAATGGGAAGTGCTGCTGATGGGACGCCAATTCCCAGTAATGGTCGAGGATGAGCGCGACAGGCGTTTAAGGGCAGCAGCCGGAGGCTCCGTTTCCGAGACGGGCGAGTACCATCTGAAAGCGCCGATGCCCGGCATGGTAGTCTCCGTCCTGGTGAAGGAGGGACAGGTCATCGAAAAGGGACAGGTGGTGCTGATCCTGGAGTCGATGAAAATGCAGAACGAGCTCAAATCGCCTCGCGCCGGGAGCGTTGGCCGGCTGCGCGTCAAAGCGGGCGAATCGGTCGAACAGAGGCAGACGTTGCTCAGTGT
>CAZLOC010000021.1:10735-21735 GCA_964560935.1 uncultured Anaerolineaceae bacterium
CTCAAGTGGGTCGAGGAGCGCCTGCGGGCTTTGGGGGCGCGTCTGATCCAGGCGCGTGTGTACGAAGTCAACCTGCGCTACGACTTGCCGGATGGCAGTTTGCGCCAGGGTGGGAAAGTGCTGCGCCTGCGGCAGGATGAGCGTGTCCGGCTGACGTATAAAGGCCCCTCGCAACGCTCCGACGGCGTGCTCAGCCGCGTGGAATTCGAGACGGCGCTGGACGATTTCGAAACCGGGAAGAATATACTGGAAGCGCTGGGATATATCCCTGTCGCGACCTACGAGAAATATCGCAGCACGTATGAACTGGGGGAGTTGCACGTCATGCTGGATGAACTGCCTTACGGGGATTTCGTGGAGATCGAGGGGCCGGACGTAGAAACCTTGAAGAAGGCCTCCGAAGAACTGGGGCTGGATTTTAGCGCCGCCATCCCGGCCAGCTACCTGGCTTTGTTCGAGGGCTTAAGTCAGAAACGAGGACTGGATCCATCACGACTAACCTTTGCAGCGTTAGATGGTTTGCAGATCGAACCGGGGGAGTTGTCTGTGCGCCCGGCAGATGACAGGTAATTCTCTTCAGGGAAAACCCTGATACGTGTGATATAAGCTATCCCTTCCAAATTGAAATATAATACCAATATGGCCATAGTATTCGAGAGTACCGAATTTCAAGGACATAAGAAATATGTCACCCTGAGCAAAGCGAAGGGTCTCCCGCGCTTCGCGCGGAGATTCTTCACTCCCTACGGTCGTTCACACCGTCCCGGTGTCCTTCGGGAGAATGACATTATGTTTTCGATGTTGGGTACTCCCTAGTATTTATGTGGGGTGCCACATCTATGCAATGGGAAATACAGTGAAATCGTTACTTCCTGTCAGGATAACCGTCATGTATATGGTGGAAGGCATATTTTTACAATAAAATGACAGACCCTTCCGCCTTACTGAAGGCTGCCAGGCGCCTAGATAAAGATGTACTTGAAACGATCTTCGATCTGTATGCACCTGATATCTACAACTACATTCTGCGCCTGTGCCAGGATCCTATCCAGGCCGATCAGGTTGTTGGGGATGTCTTTTCGAGATTTTTGGATCAATTGGCGCTTGGGCGAGGTCCACACACGAATTTGCGTTCATATCTATATCAGACTGCTTACCATCTTTTTATCGATCAAGCTCGCGAAACTCAGCGCATTGCTCCGATTGAAATCGTCGAATTCCTTGCGCCTGACAAATACTCGCTACAAGACGCGGTTGAAAACCGGGCACTATTGGATGCTGTTATGTTGGCAATCAACAACGATCTGACTGATGAACAACGCCACGTGATCATCCTGCGTTTCCTGGAAGGCCTGTCTCTCAAAGAGACAGCCAAAATCGTCGGCAAGAACGAAAGAAGTGTAAAGGTTCTTCAGAGCCGCGGCATTGCCAAACTGCGTAAGGTCCTGTCAGATCTCAGGTCAGATTCTCAAGGTTATCCATGAATAATCAGTTCCTTCCTTCCGATAGAATGATCGAAAATCTGCTGAGTACCTTGAGCGCAGACAAAAAGCCATATCCAAAGAGTCTATTGGAGGCCAGGCGCGCTGCTTACCTGTCGCAGGTGACTTTGGCGGCTGGCAGCGGGCCGCGTTTCAAGCAGGGAAATGGGCCAGGTCAGGGCGGTCTGTCGCATGCTTCTGCGCCCATGACGCCTGTGATGAAAGTTGTGCTGACTGCGCTGATCGCCGCCAATATTGCCCTGGCGACCTACCTGGGGGTTTTGGTCTATGAGAATTGGGATAAAGTACAAGCCTTGCTGTTTGGCGCCCCCACCCTCAGTGAAACCTCGCCGGCGCCGCTCGAGCTATCCACTCAGCCACCCGTTTCGGCTAATACGCCCAAAATTGCCACATCGCCTGAGAGTACCGTTGTTCCCGGTTCGACGCCTGAACCCGACAGGCTCCCGGAAGATACCCAACCATCCGGGGGCAATTCCGTTGACAACCCGGAAGTAAGCACCCCCGAACCTGATGCAAAAGATAAACCCGGCTTACATCTCGGGCAGACTCCGCATAGCCCGGATGAACCTCCCGGCCAGGACCAAAATAATGACCAGGGTAATGATAAAGACAAGGATAAGAATAAGGACAAGTAATATCTAAGTAACGTTAGTTATGGATAAGTTCTCTCTAACCAAAAGAATCTAAAATATGTCACCCTGAGCGCAGCGAAGGGTCTCCCGCGCTTCGCGCGGGGATTCCCTTCGGCCCGGCTCACATCGCCCCGATTTCCTTCGGGAGGGCGGGCTTCGCTCCCGGAGTTTATCCTGAGTTTGTCGAAGGGGTTGCTCCAGAATGACAACAATTTACTTATCCATTATTCACGTTAGTAAAAACAAGACTCATCCAAAAATCCCGGATGAGTCTTGTTTTTGAATTGGCAGGTATTTCACATCTTGCTTGCGGATAGATTCTGTTGTATAGTTCTTGCAACACGATCAAGATCGAAGAGCTATGATTGTCAGGCCGCTAACAGGTAGACCAAAAATGGAAAACAGGCAGATATCGCTCGATATGACACAGGGACAGGTCACGAGATCAACCTGGAAGAAGACCTTTGTGTTGGTAATAATTGTTTTCCTGCTCGGCAATGGTGGGGCTGCGCTATTGTTAGCATGGCGGTTGTACTTGGCGCCGCCCCTGACAAATATGACCTTTACTTTCTACCTGGCACTGCCCTTAGCCCTCGCCATCCTGACATTGGTCCTTTGCGCGCGCACACGACCGAGCGGTTCTTGGATCAGCGTGGCATTGCTCCCGGTATATTTGGTTGTTCTCTTTAGTCTCTGTTGGTTCTTCGTTCCACCGGTGTTGCATCCAGTCTTTTACTCGGCGATAGAGTGTCACTCCGTAATGCGTACAGGCTTGCATGTTCAGCATGACTGTACGTGTCGCCTGGAAGCAGTCTCAGGGCGGACACAAGCGGAATGCTCTCTGGATGGTTTTGCGCTTTCACCCATTTTGCCAGTGACGGAGCGGAGCGAGTGGCAGGCTATCCCATAATGGGCGCGGGGGTATGCGCCCGGCGGATGGGTAAATATGAAGTGCAGTCTATCCATTGAACTATCAGTTTATTTATGCTACGATAAGTGTGTAATTTTTGGCAACTTGATGAGTAGTTAAACCGAGGCTGTAGCAAACTTATTCGCCCTTTGGGTTATTGGTCTCGGAGAGCAATCCAGCGAAACCAGGCACCGTTGCTTCGGTTTCGCTTTTGTATTATTGACATTCATATAAATTGGTTATGTCATGCTGAACGAAGTGAAGCATCTCTGTCTTGTGGAAAGAGACTCTTCGCTCCGCTCAGAGTGACAAAATCTTAACTGATTTTTGTAAACATCAATAGTGGATTGCAGTAGAAAGAAGGTAAAAATGAATACGCACACAAGCAATTTTTCATTTCCTTTACGCGTAAGTATTGCGTTGGGTATCAGCGTGGTGACAATGTCACTCACAGGGTGTGGAGGTGGAGCCACCTGCCCCATCATTACGCGCTTCGAGGCTGAGCCTCAGTGGGTTTGCCCCGGGCAAGATTTTAGCCCGAAAGTTGATTTCAGGATCGAAAACTTTGATGAAAATGGAAATCCCAGTTCAGACGGACCATGCTTATGGAAGCTTTGGGATACTACGAATGGGAAACCAAACCAGCCCGGGGCTATTGCTCTGACTAATAATGTGGGATCATTGAATAACCCGAGCGCGGGAGTTTTTGAAACGCCGGGTGGCGTCCATGTGGTTAGTGGTTCGCAGGCAGTTGGGTATCAATTTACCTTGATTGCATCGAACACCGAATGTAGCGAAGATGGCGAAGAGGCACTCAAGAGGCAGCAGGCGAGGATCGAGGAGCTATATGGCGTCGAACTCGATGACAATGAGGTCATGACTGCAATCACTACAGTTGAATTGGTTTCGATCAGCGGTCCTCAAAAGCTGCTTTGCCTACCCCACGCTTTGGATGTTCAAAGTGGATTTACATGGGTTAAAGATGAGGCTCGCGCCGGGAATAAAGTCGTCATTAATGGTGTAGAAAATTTATATCCTTTCCCATTGGAAGTTGAGCGTGGACCTTTGTACGCTGTTTTGCAGCCCAGAGGCGACCCCGGAGCTAAAACCACTGTCTTCGACGGACAAAGTCCTAATGGAAAATGGGCTGTTAAAACTTTAGTCAGCACCGACTATGACAATTACATGAAACACGGTCTCGATTATGTAGGCAAGCCCTCGATTTGTCTCGTAGTCCGGCTTGCGTGCGAATGATCAATTGGGAGCGCTTGCTACATAAAACCTACGTTATATGGATACATAAAAGCAATTAAGGGGGGAGCTAGCGTCAAAGCTCTTCCATCTGATTACCTTCCCAAAGGGCGGCTGAGAAGCAGGCAACTATTGGATATCGCCTCTTGTTTTTCAGGTCTTTTCGTGTATCATAGAATTCGTATCAGGTCTTTACTGTTAGCGGGTTATAGAAAAACAGAAAATTCTACTTCCGTACTCATTCGCTCTTGACGGCGCCCTCGTTTTCATACAAACGAGCAGGAGATACGATGAACAACAAACTTAAAAGACAAAACACTGCTGGGGGAATAATCCTATTACTTATCGCTTTCTGCCTGCCATCCGCAGGATGTTCCCCACAAGCTGTAAGCATCCCTGAGGAGATAAGCACACCTACACTTGAGCCCTTGATCGCAGCCTTGAAGGATATAAACCCGGATGCCCAGGAGCAGGTGGTAGAGGCGCTGGCAGAGATGGGCACATCGGCAGTCGAGCCATTGATCGCGGCCCTGCAGGATGAAGACTTCCTTGTCCGGCGGGGGGCAACACAGGCGCTGGGGGAGATCAAGGATACCCGGGCGGTCGAGCCATTGATCGCGGCGTTGCAGGATGAAGACTTATCCGTCCGCATCGAGGCGGCAGCGGCGTTGGGGAAGATCGGGGATGCGCGCGCAGTCGAACCATTGATTGCAGCGCTGAAAGATGAAAACATGGCCAGCCGCCATGCGGTAGTCGTGGCATTGGGGGAGATCAAGGATGCTCATGCCGTTGAGCCATTGATTGCAGCCCTGAAGGATGAAGACTCGCTAATCCGAGAAAAAACCGCACAGGCGCTGGGGAAGATCGGGGATGCTCGTGCAGTCGAGCCGTTGATTGCAGCGCTGAAAGATGAAAACAATGGTGTCCGATGGGCGGCTGCAGAGGCCTTGGGGGCGATCAAGGATGCCCGTGCAGTCGAAGCGTTGATCGCAGCGCTGAAAGATGAATCCATCATCCTGCGAAACCTGGCAGCAGTGGCGCTGGGGGAGATAGGCGATGTTCGCGCGGTCGAGCCGCTGATTGCAGCCTTGAAGAGTGAACAATCAGTGGGTCAATCGGAGGTGGCGGAAGCGCTGGGGAAGATGGGCGCGCCCGCGGTTGAACGATTGATTGCAGCCCTGCAGGATGAAGACTCAGATGTCCGCTTGAGCGCAGCGCAGGCGTTGGGGGTGATCAAGGATGCGCGCGCCATCGAGCCATTGGTGGCAGCCCTGCAGGATGAAAACTCGTTTGTCCAAAACCAGATAGCAGAGGTACTCGGGGGGATGGGCGCACCGGCAGTCGAGCCATTGATCGCAGCCCTGCAGGATGAAGCCCCGGATGTTCAAAGGAGCGCAGCAGGGACGCTGGCGGTGATAGGCGCGCCGGCAGTCGAGCCATTGATCGCAGCCCTGCAGGATGAAGACTATTATGTCCAAATCCTGGCCGCGGCGGCGCTGGGGGAGATCAAGGATGTCCGCGCCGTGGAGCCATTGCTCGAAGCAATGAAGGATGAAGACTTTACCGTTCAAGGGGCGGCAGCCGTGGCACTGGGGGAGATCAAGGATGTCCGCGCCGTGGAGGCATTGATCGCAGCGCTGAACGATGAAGGCTCAGGCATTCATGGTCAGGCAGCCTATACGTTGGGCGAGATAGGAGATGCGCGCGCTGTTGAGTCACTGATCGCAGCCCTGAAAGATGAAGACGCAAGCGTCCGCAGCGAGGCAGCAGGGGCGCTGGGGAAGATCAAGGATGTGCGCGCCGTCGAGCCGTTGATTGCAGTCTTGCAGGATGAATTCGTTTTTCCCCAAAATCAGGCGGCACAGGCGCTGGGGGAGATCGGGGATGCGCGCGCTGTCGAGCCGTTGATTACACTCTTGGTAGATGAAGACTCAAGCCTCCGCAGCGGGGCAGCGCGGGCGCTGGGGGAGATCGGGGATACGCGCGCAGTCGAGCCGTTGATTGCAGTCCTGAAGGATCCTGTCCCAATCGTCCGAGAGTTGGCAGCCCAGGCGTTGGGGGAGATAGGGGATGCGCGTGCCGTCGAGCCATTGATCCCAGCGTTGAAGGATGAAGACCCAGGTGTCCGCAGCGGGGCGGCAGAGGCGCTGGGGGAGATCAAGGATGCGCGCGCCGTCGAGTTGTTGCTGGCGGCCCTGGTAGATGAAAATTTGGAGATGATTGCCGGAGCCCACCGCTTCTTTATCGAAAGAGGCCAAAAAGGCTCGGAGGCTATCCTGATCGATGCTTTGAATCAGCATGGTCTCGCAGACATGGCGGAGGATTTCCTGAACTGCGGCAATGATTTGCTCGAGGAGGCAGGCCGTCAATGGGCAGCCAGACGTGGTTACGACATTATGGCCACGCCAGGCAGAGGAGATAGTCCTGTTTGGGGCAGCAACCAATGACAAACAAGGTCATAAAGTGGAATAGCAAGGAATTGATTTTTCTTTCGCACGCAATCCTTATCGGGGCATCCCCTTTGATCCCCATTCCTTTTCTGGACGAGCTGATCGTGGCTTATATCTGGCGGCGTCTGGTAGCCGAGATAGCCAAAATCCATACTATTAAACTGTCGAAAAAAGAAATCCGCCAATTGGCGAGCCAACAAGGCGTAGGCTGCCCGGGCGGTTGCAGCGCCATTATTACCCTGCCTCTAAAAGAAATATATCGTGAGATATTCTTCTGGCTGGAATGGAGGCGGGGCATAGATTTGGCAACGAGAGCCTACTATTTTGGCTATCTCCTGAATCTCACATTCGAGCAGGTGGACTTCCATTCCCAAAACATTCCCAAATACAGGTATGCAATTCAACGTTCGCTTTCCAGGGTAAATACCAGGCTGGTCCGGGGCATCATTGCGAACACCTTTTATTCAAGCAAGGGGTTGGTACGAGCAGTAATGGCATGGTTGTTTCAATTCAGTAAATATTATCTGAAAATGATGTTTCGGTTCTTTCTGCAGAAAGCGAAATACTTACTGGCAAGGATTCGTAAACTGGGTTTTCGTAAAAGGGAATGGGTCGAGCCTCCCCAACAAAACAACTGTGATCGTAAGCTCGACAATTTTTTCGAAGAGGCCCAACCCAAAATAAGTGATCTAATCGGAAAGCTGGCAGATAGCTTAAGTAAAGGAATCGGAAGCATACCAGGAGAACATTTCGACAATTTGAGTAAACAATTGATCCTTGAATTGCAACGCAACGCGACGCTGTGAGGGTATCATGCCAGAATTACCGTGTGCTGCGTAAATATTCGACGTCAAATGCCACAAAAACAGAACTACAAGGAGAATGGAGCCTCGAACATGAAAAACAACGCAAACTCTCGCCCGTTCACTGTGCCGGTGTTGATCTTTCTACAGATTTTCTTGGGATTGAACGGGTTACTTGGCGGAGGTGCCTTTTTGCTCGCGCCAGATGGACATCTGTTACAGATGCCGTTCAGCCATTTGAAAAACACCCCGTTCTCTGATTTCCTGATCCCCGGTCTGTTATTGTTCATGTTCTTGGGGGTGTATCCGCTTGCCGTTGCCTACAGCCTGTGGAGGCGGCCTGCCTGGCGCTGGCCGGATGTTCTCAATCCATTCAAACAAACTCATTGGAGCTGGCCCGGTTCACTGGCGGCAGGTGTGATCGCGATGATATGGATCATTATCCAGATTCAATGGATTCCAGTGGGGTTTCTCCACATCTTCATCTTTGGTTGGGGCGTTTTGATTCTGCTCGTGACGTTGCTTCCAAATGTGCGCCGGTATTACAGATTAAAACCTTGAAGGGCGCTGCCCCTATCGGGAGCCTGCGGCGGGGACGATGTCCCTAACAGGATGTTATCACAAACCGTTAGCGCGCCAATGCAAATATCTGGCGACTTCAGAAAAGTATATGAACAAATATCTTTTCACGACACTACCTTCGAACGATTTGGGGTTACTTACACGCTCTTTGCCGATTGCCCGCGAACTACGAGAGCGAGGACATCAGATTGCTTTTTGTAGTCCAGCCAAAGCTCCGAGAAAATTGGTATCCGAGGCCGGTTTCGAAAACCTGTTCCCAAATCTTCTTCCTTACCACATTATCTCAGGGGACGCCGGTTCAGAAAGCCTGTCCCGGCTTCTACGCTCCGGTCATCTACTACGAGATACAAGAATTCTGTTTTCACTTCTCAGGCACGCATCCCAGGCTAGTACAGCAGAGATCGTAGATGTCGATCACTTCATGTCTTTATTTGGAATGTGGAATGAAGAAATTGTTCGGGCTAATGTGGAAGCCCTGGTTGAACTCTTCGATACCTTCGAGCCAGATGCGATCGTGGACTTTTGGAATCCATTTGCGTGCATTGCAGCCAGGGTCAACCGTATTCCGCTGGTCACAGTCATTCAGGCCGATATGCACCCGGAGAGCCAGGGATTCATCTGGTGGAAACAAATGCCTTCCGGGCTTTATACTTCTCCTATCCAGGCGACTAACTCGGTGTTGGCAGACTATCACCTGCCAACCATCCAAAAAATGGGCGAGCTATTGATTGGCGACATGACGCTGGTTCTTGGCATTCCAGAAACAGACCCCCTCCCAAAAACTGCAAACGTGACATACATCGGACCGATTTTATGGCAAAGGCAAGATGAAAAGTTGCCTGATTGGGTCCATGATCTGAGCAGGGAACTGCCCGTGATTTGGTTGTATCCCGGTAACATTCAGTACTTGCCAGGTTCCAGCACAGCCTATGATTCTGCGGTTGTCTTGCAGGCCTGTATCGAAGCGCTCGGGGATGAAGATGTGCAGGTTGTTCTTACCAGCGGGCATCACTCTCTTCCACGTCGATTTATTCCCTTACCGCCGAACTTCCATCACGAACCCTTTGTACCCGGTCTCGCGATGGCTGAGAAAAGCGACCTGCTTGTCCACCATGGCGGTTATGGCTCATGTCAGACAGGGCTGTACACCGGGCGACCGGCTTTGATCATCCCAACGTATTCCGAGCGTGAGAGCAATGCCAGAAGGATTGCCGCGCAGGGAGCGGGGGACTATGTATTACCCAAGACAGACGTCACGGGAAGGAAAAAGTGGGTCTCCGCGGAAGATGTTCGCGCCAAGGTGTTCAACATCCTTTCGGATGTGTCATTCTCTGAGAACGCAAAAAGGATCAGCAAGAAAATGGGCACCTATGGGGGCGCGCCTGAAGCAGCGCGCTTGATCGAGAATTTTGTCCGAGCCTGAGAGAGAAATAGCGGGCTACCGATTAATGTGAGCATCGAGGCTGGAAAGCAAAACCGGTGAAAACACCAGGGTTCTCGCTTCGATGAGCTTCAAGCGGCACGCCAGACCAGCGCGAACGTTCGCCTCACACTTGCGAGAAATTGCGTAGCGTGCCACAATAGCGGGGTCGGCGCCTGATGATTTTTCCCGCCACAACCCGCCCGGTATCCGCAGGGAACGCGGGGCAGGCCGCCCGCTGTTGGGCCGATAATTGAAGGAGCGAATAATGATAGATAAAGTAAACATCGACCTGGGTAATGTACAAAAGACTCTGTTTTTACCACTTTGGGGCCGTGCTGAAGAATCAAAAAAACAGAAACCAATGTTAATTGACGAAACAGCAATAAAGATTATCGACCAAGTCGATTTTGATTTTTCTCAAATCACCCAAAATATCGATGAGCTTAGCCAGATTGCCTGGATAAAGCGAAGCCTATTTTGTGATCGGGTAATAAAGGAATTTCTAACGAAATATCCGGAAGGAACCATTGTCAATATTGGGTGCGGTTTAGACACTACGTATGAGCGAACAGATAATGGGAAACTGAAGTGGTATGATTTAGACTTGCCGGACGTCATCGAACTTAGAAGCAGATTTGTGCAGGAAGGCGAGAGGAGGAAATTCATTGCCACATCATTTCTAGATAAGGAATGGTTAGAGAACATCGAAGTAAGCGGAAATGTACTGTTCATAGCGGCGGGAGTATTCTATTATTTCGAAGAAAAAACCATAAAGGAATTTATTATCCGGCTCATCGACGCTTATCCAAACAGCGAGATATTATTCGATGTCAGCTCACCGCTTGGGGTGAAGATAGCGAACAAAAAAGTGATCGAGAATTCCGGATTGGATGAAAAATCCCATCTGGTCTGGGGTTTGGAAAACAAGAAAGTCATCCTTGCCTGGGACCCAAGAATAAAAATCATCGCTACATACTATTATTTTCGAACCCTACGGATTGGACTCAGGAACCTATTGATGGGATTGTTGTCAGATTATCTGGGAATACAATATATGCTTCACCTTAAACTTGGCGAAGGGAGCACATGAAGGTCGTATACAGCCAGCTTTCCACCGGCACGCCCATATTCAATTTCACATATTTACTGGGCTATCCGCTGACGAAACCAATCTGATTCTGAAGAAAAATGTGCCACCCTCGCATGCGCCCGGTGGATGGGTGAAAGGGGAGTGGCGGAGTAATGCAGGGGGGAATGCGTGCCACTCTTAGGGGTAAAATACTATTGCTTTTGGGGTGGGAAAATTGTATATTAGAGGAAACTCTGTGAGATGATCGGGAGTGTTTTCCATATACAAGGTTGTTAATCGGCGCGCCAATTAACACGATGTTAGTTGCCTATATCTGATGGCAAAAGACCGAAAGGTGTCATGCCTTTCATAATCGTG
>CAZLOC010000022.1:0-3220 GCA_964560935.1 uncultured Anaerolineaceae bacterium
GACCAGCTTTCCCAGTGGTTGGTGAGATTTTGGTAGAAGAGCATTAAACCGATGGTTGTGATGATGCTGCCCGGAATGGCCAACCCGGAAACGGATCGGCCGCCTGCGAACATGCCAACAAAAAACAGCAGGCCAAATCCAATGATAAAGAATGGCCAGAAGGTACCCCAGAAATCGAGGTTCCGAAAAAATTGTCCAAGCAGGGCTAACGCGCCAAAGATGATGAGTAAAGCGCCTCCCACCAGGGATCCGACATTGCGTTGTGAAGACATAAGCTTCTCCTTTCTGAGTAGTTCTTTTCTATATACGTGTAAGAACGAATAAAGTTTTAGGAATTTCTCCTTTTGTTGGCTCTGTTCAATTGTTTGCACTGGACTTCATTACGTTACCTTGCAAGGGGACAATTATCGCGCAACCGGTCACATATGAGTTTTTATCCGTGTATAATTTGACGAGGATGAATCATGAGAATATGCGCTTTCTTGGGAAATAATAATCGATGAGAAAAATTTTCTACAATCTTGTTCTAGCATATACCTTGACCGCTTGCTCGTTCAACGACGTAATCGCATTGATCGTAACGCCTACTTCGCCTCCAATCGACACGTCAACACCAATGCTGGTCTATACTCCCAGTCATACACCTACCATTACGCCCACACCGCCGACCCCAACCTACACTGCAACTCCCACACCGATCGGCGCAAATTCAGCAGGCGAGGATTCTCCTGTTTTTACACCATTCCCAACCTCAACACCGGCTCCCCAAACATCGGTCTTCCTGGCGCCCGGCTCTTTATTTGTCTCTCTGTCCGTCAGCAGTGACACCCTTTATTGGGGGTATTGTGACGATCCGCATTATGTGGACTTCGATGTCCGCCTCGCGAACAACCTGCGAGTGAAGTACGTATTGCTTTTCATGCGACTGGAAGATAAGGGCGGAAATCAATCCACGGCCTGGGGTGGGGGTGCGATTATGAGAAAAGTTGACGGCAGTAATTATACTTATCGAGTGAGGCCCGAAAACATAGCATATTACGAAGAGTTTAAAGATGCATGGATCGAATATCAGGTTGTGGTGACGACCAGCAGTTTGCGCGCCCTGGCGCGTACACCAGTCTACCGGGAAAACCTTTCACTGAAATGGTGCCGTCCAATCGAAGCAAATGATTAGCATCCCCGATGAATTAGTCCGCTTTCTGCGCAAGGCGGAGCGCGTCGCTGTACTGACGGGTGCGGGCGTTTCGCAAGAGTCAGGCTTGCGTACGTTTCGAGATGCGCAGGCCGGACTGTGGTCGCAATATAAACCATCCGACCTGGCTTCCCCCGAGGCTTTCGCGCGTGACCCCAAACTGGTCTGGGATTGGTATGCCTGGCGGCGCGAAGCGATCAAGGGGGTACGTCCCAACCCCGGGCACTACGCCCTGGTGGACATGGCGCATCGTATCCCGGACTTCATCCTGATCACGCAAAATGTGGATGGCCTGCATCGAATGGCGGGGAGTCCGCGGGTCATCGAGCTGCATGGCAACTTGCAGCGCGTGAAATGTTCCTCGTGCGGTCAGCAGGCCGAGGCCTGGGATGATGCGGAGGGAAACGTCCCGCGTTGCGAAGCCTGTGGCGGTCTGTTACGCCCGGATGTGGTCTGGTTCGGTGAATCGTTGCCGCGTGCTGAACTGGAAGCCGCCGTGGGGGCGGCACGTGCCTGTCACGTGTTCTTCTCGATCGGTACGTCAGGGGTGGTGCAACCGGCGGCTTCGTTGGCCTTTGCGGCGCGCAACAAAGGCGCGGTGGTGGTCGAGATCAACGCCGAGCCAACCCCGTTGACTACGAAAGTTGATTTTGCCTTACATGGCAAATCAGGAGAAATTTTGCCTGCACTGATGCAGGCGACCTGGCCGGCGTGAAACTCTCCCGAGAAGTCTCTGCAAGAGAATTTTTTGATTAACTGATGTTAAGCACCGTCCCGAAGGTTTGGACAGGATGCAAGCCTGAATAACGGGAACCCTTCGGCAAGCTCAGGACAACGCCTTCGGGACGTTTTGCGTAAGGCGGGTTATTTAAGTATATTGGTTGCTATCCTGTTTGCTATGTTTTGTAAGGAAGGTGTGGGGGTCGCCTCAGCAGCAAACGATGTAACACTGGCCACCACCTGCCTGGTGAAATATTCTTCCATCGTTTTGCGGCCGACTTCGACCAGTTTGTCGCGACGTTCGTCGGTCATATCGAATTCGGTTGTGCCGTAGCCTTTGGCTGGCAAGCGTACGACCAGATGCTCAAAAGCATCGATAACGGATTTGTCGCGCGCTCCCAGGGTGGTGTTAACCAGCCTGTTCAGCCGCTGGACTGTGGCGAGCTGGCTCCACTCGATTTTTTGTTTGCCGACTTTGCTCTCGGAGGGAGATACACCTGGCACCGGCTGGGATTCGTCGATCAACATACCCAGGATTTGCTGGCTGGTCTTGGGTCCCATGACATCGGTAACGCTCTTCAAACCTGAGATGAAGAGCTCGATAGGGAAGTTGGAGAGCAAGCCGCCGTCAACTATCGTGTGCCCCTCCATTTCTTCACCGCGGTACCTGCCCCATTCTTTCTCCCAGACCACTTCCTGCCAGAGCAATGGGATGCTCATGGACATGCGCACCGCCCACACAAGCGGGAGCCTGGGAGCGGTGCGGTTGTTGAGTACCAGCATCCCTTCCATAGTCGTGTCGGAAGCGACCAGAGAAAGGTCTTTTCCGGTAGCCTTGTAGAATTGTTCCAGGGTCATCTTGCTGAACTTCCTAGGCTTGCCGTTAAAGGTGCCGCTATCCAATTTTCTCGAGAGCCATTTCAGAAAGTTATCCGCTGAATACCATCCCCCAAGCTCAACAAAAGAGAAGAGATGTCCTGCTCTCGAGCTGGAGGCCATCCAATTGAGGATGGCATTATCGAGACGTTTTTCAACTGCATCTGGGATAAGCGGGATATCGATTTCTTTCAAAAGTTCAGCCAGCGCTCCGCTTTGGGTAAGGCTGGGATCAAACGGACCAGGTTTGCCCATAAAATCGGAAAATACCGAATGTTCACCCTTTTTTTCGGCCAGGGCTTCCATCATTTCAGCAGAGCTGTAGTTTGCTGCCAGCAGAGCGGCTGTGATGGCTCCGGCGGATGTTCCCAATAAGCGATCGTGGGTGTGGCCGCGGGCCTCGAATTCCTGCATCGCACCGACAAAAACCAT
>CAZLOC010000022.1:3320-5939 GCA_964560935.1 uncultured Anaerolineaceae bacterium
TTATGCGCCCCAGTCGCCGAATCGTTCGCTGATCTGTTTGAGTCTCTCGCGCATGATGACCGCCAGAATTCCCAACATGAGCAGGATCAGACCGGTGCAGCCGATCAGGATGACTGGCAAAATGCCTTCCAACAATCCGTAAAGCACGGTTATGACCGATAGCACTAAAAAGATAATAGGGGTGATGACCAGGCTGCGTGAACGGATTACGATTCCATATATCAGCACAGCCAGCGCCTGGAAGAAGATGACCGCGAAAAAAATCAGCCTTTCTGTCAAACTTTCTGCGGATAGAAATTGGATATATGTGGTGCTGAGCAGCACAAGTTGGGAGACCATCCCGGTAATGAAGGCTCCCGTGCGGCTGCCTGCGCGAGTCAGCAGGTAGTGCATCATCATTCCCAGCGCTGCGGTGGCGATGGAGAAAAATTGCGGCTCGTCTACATCCAGTTCGACCAATAGAACGAAATAGGCCATCAAATACAGGGTATTGGCCGGGAAGCCCAGCCAGATGCTGCGTCGGTCGAAAGCCTCTACAGTAATCATTGTAGCTGTCACGGCGGCGGGGATGGCGGCAGATAGCCCGCCCTGTACGGGGGCGACGATCGCGGCAAGCAGTCCCACTCCCAGACCGCTCGTCCACAAGACGAAAGGCCAGGTGAACGCAAATTTGTTATTCTTTGTTTCTTCGTTCGTTTCAATATTGGTTGACATTCTTTTGCGGAGGAAATAACCTACAGCGTAGTAGACGATTGCCAGCAGTGTTACCGGCAGCATCCACTTTGGCTGGTCGAAGGTTTGTAGCGTGAATATGATTGTCAACAGGGAGTAAACGGTGAAGCTGTAACCCAGTAAGGGTAGGCGATAGAGTAAGGTTTGAGTCAGGAAGAAAAGCGTGTAAATAGCAAAGCAAGTGACGCCAACCTGTGGATCAAAATTATTGAACAACAAATCGAGTGTGTTCACAGCAACAACGAGCGCTCCAAATCCACGCGAAAACCAGGTAATCAAGCGTTTGTCCGCATAGGTGCGCACCAGAAGGAGATCTATTCCCAGCACGGCCAGCGCGATGCCCAGCCACTGGTAGCCTCGTTCCACACTCGCTTCTTGCAAGAGAAGGTAAACTCCGCTTGCGAAGAATAGCTGCACACTCGCTTCCGCCAGACCGGCGCGACGTGAGAACAGCTCGGTGCCAAATAACAGCGCGGTGACAAGAGCGTACCAGCCGCTGCTTTCTTCGAACGTCACAATAGCCAAAAACGAGACCAGACTTGCCAATCCCAGCCCACTATAACGCAGCATGTTAGACCAGGGCGTTCGGTTTTCGTTTCGGCCCAGTATGAATCCAAACAGGTAATATAACGCTGACAAGGCTATCAGGGTGGGTAACCAGGCGTCCAGTTCAAAGTGCTGAAGTGTGAATGTGACGGCGAGCGCTGCGGACGACGTCACAATATAACCCAGCCATGCCTTGTCAAATTTCAAGGCATACAGGGCGAAGAAAACCGCGTAAATACCGTATGCAATGGCAGCGTGACCGGCATTGTCTGCTGATGATGGCAGGATCAAGCTTAGATTGAAAAATGCCAGAATCGCGCCGATGATGCGCAAAGGCCAGCGCCAGGTTTTATCTGCAGATAAGTCGGGTGTGAGGAAAAGATCTGGGAGCAGCAGGAGCAGGCTTGCACCTAGCAATTGGTAACCTGTGAAAACATCGATATTTTCCATGAAGGGCAAAGCGAAAAAACTGAAGTAAGCGCCTAACCCCAACAGGAGCGCTGTTGTCCAGAGATAAGCGCGCGGTTTGAGAATGTGTAACAGGGCGTACAGAATGGCTGAAACCAGGATGAAAACAAAACCGTAGGTTGTACCTTCGACATAGCCGATGAAAATAGCAGTCAAGATAACAAAAAGTGAGCCGGCTAATACTGGCAATCCGTAGCGTCGGATTTTGTCGATTTGCAGGCGACGGAAAATTTCACTGGTCAACGCAAGCAAGAAACCCCATCCCCAGGTTGCTATAGCAATCGGCAAGGCTTCAACATCGAAAGTGATCATGAAGTTGAGTGGTACGGGATAGAGCGCCGCTATGGATAGCCAGGGGAAGAGCACGAAAGGGAAGATTAAGTCGCTTAGCACATAAAAGCTCATGGTTAGCAACCAGAATAATGTGCTCAGGAGATTCCAGGCACTGGGTAAATCTTCCAGGCGGATCGCTATGGCAATGAGCGCAAAGGCGATCAGGCCAAGTTGGGAAATTTGTATAAGGATGAATAGAGGCAGGCTGAACTTTGCGGAACGCCAACGTTTTAGCAGGTAGGCGCCACCCAGACCAAGAAAAGCGACGGAACTGAGCAAAAGAAGATAGATTTCCAGATCCGCCTCGAAGAATTCGCCCAGACGGATAACCGAGATGACCAGTGCGATAAAGGCTGCCAGGCTGAACAAGCGGGAAACGTAGAACCAGGCGCCAAAGCCCCATATGAGGGCCATGATAGCCATGACTGTAAACCAATACCCTGCATTGGCCTTGCCGGAAAGGTTGATTACATCCGCCAAAACGTTGGCGTCGGTAGGGAGGAGGAAAGAAAAAACAATGAATAAGGCGAAACTCGGTTG
>CAZLOC010000022.1:6039-21500 GCA_964560935.1 uncultured Anaerolineaceae bacterium
GGGTTGGAGGCGCAGGGGAGACCAATTGAGACGGGGCAGGTTTAAGGTCGAAATCGTAGCGTTGGCGGATTACGTCTGCCTGATCCGCAGGAATGAGCCCCTCTGTTTCCCAGTTTGAAATTTCAGTTAGAATGATATGGCGTTCTTTGCGATTGAGTTTGGCTGTGCGGCTTTGGATATAACGATGGGTGGGAGTGTGCAGCGCCTTACGCGCTGCTTCGCGGACAGGTTTACTCTTATCCTTTAATGTCAACTCTTCCAGCGTACGCAGAATGGCCGAGCTGCTGAACTTTTGCTCACCCAGCTTTTGGATAGCATCCAGGCGGGTTTGGACTGTTTGACTCTTTAGATCGGCGTGGATACCAGCAAGGATTTCTTCTGGTGTTGGCAGGTTCGTTCCTTCTGGTGTTTCAGGCATGATTTATACTCCTGGTACAGGTCTTGTAATACTAAAACAATGCACCCGGTGAAAAGGTGCGTTGTGTGGGAGTTTATTTCCGGGTATTGTCAAAATTGTATTACAACACCGTTGCGTGAAGGAACTTCTATATGGAAGGTATTGTTTTCAATATAAGGGTGCGTGTCTGGGCCAAAGATGGTTGCGGGATTACTGCTGCTACCATTAAACGTTTCAATGGAAAATGCGTTTTTTTTGCGATCTTCGCCAGTGTTCAAAACAGTAATGAAAGACTGGTCTGCTAATTTGCGGCCAAATGCAAATACGTGCCCTTCGCTGTATAAACGTTGGTACGAACCGCGCCTTAGAGCCTGATATTCTTTCCGCAATGCAATGACAGCTTTTGTGTAATTTAGTAAATCGTGATTCCAGTGCGAATCATCCCAGGGGAAGCCCTTGCGGCAATCTGGGTCGTGGACGCCGGTAAGGCCGATCTCATCACCGTAGTAGAGACAAGGCGCTCCGGGATACGTGAACATAAAGAGCATAGCCAATTGCAGGGAAGGGACATCATTGCCGACACAAGTCAGGAAACGCGGCATATCGTGGCTGTCGAACAGATTAAGCTGGGAACGTGTGATTTCCGGGCTGTACAGGTTGGTCAGGCGGTCGATTTCATTGGCGAACCGGACCGCGTCCATGTTGGGATGGACGCGTCCCTGAAGTCCGCCTGCCTGATTGACAATGTTCATGTCGATGTGTGCGCTCCCGCAAAAGCTCATCACCGCTGCCGTGATAAGATAGTTCATCACAGCGTCGAATTGATCACCACCCAACCAACGCTGGGCTTCGTGCCAGATTTCGCCGACGATATAAGCGTCTGGGTTAATTGTTTTCACGCGTCGGCGGAATTCCTGCCAGAAAGAGTCGTCGTCGATTTCAGCGGGGACATCCAGCCGCCAGCCGTCAATGCCAAAGCGGATCCAATGCTCGGCTACTCCGAACAGGTATTCGCGCACTGCAGGCGTACTCGTGTTGAATTTGGGGAGGGCCGGCAGGTCCCACCAGGCTTGATACCCAAGGGCCCGCAGGCTGCCTTCTCCATTTCTCAGGGCAGTCAGTTCGCCTGTGGTTGGATATGCCCCCCAACGACGGCGTCCTTGCAAGCGCTCAGGGTCGAAATAAAACCAATTTTTGTAGGGAGAGTCTTTGCCGTTCTCCAGCACATGGTGAAATTGCCAGAATCCACGGCTGGCGTGGTTGAACACTCCATCCAGCACCACGCGGATATTTCGATTGTGTGCTGCATCAATCAAGGAGCGCAAGGCTTCATTTCCACCCAGTAGAGGGTCAACGTTGAAGTAATCATAAGTATGATAGCGGTGATTAGAAGC
The DNA here is from genome assembly GCA_964560935.1 of uncultured Anaerolineaceae bacterium. GTDB lineage: Bacteria > Chloroflexota > Anaerolineae > Anaerolineales > Villigracilaceae > JAABUE01. Next base: position 7,831 of record CAZLOC010000022.1, read on the forward strand.
AGAGGCGAAAACGGGATTCAAGTATAGTGCCGAGATGCCCAGATCGCTCAAGTAATCTAACCGCTCTGCAATTCCATATAAATCGCCGCCTTTGAAACCATGGTATGTAGGGGGGGCATCCCAGGGTTCGAATTCCAGGCCTGGCAGGCGTTCGCTGCGAGCGAAGCGGTCGGGGAAAATCTGGTAGAAAACGGCGTCTTGCACCCAGTCAGGATGAGTCATATTAAAGCCTCAGGGAATTTATCATGAAACAGGGCGGTCATAGACCGCCCTGTTAGGTAGCGTTATCGGACAAAGGGGACTAACGGATTGCCTCTTCAGTTTCTGCGTCGAAGATGTGGAAGCTGTCCATATCGAAGGCAATTTGCGCTTTTTCCCCAACGTGCATACCGGAACGCGGATCGACGCGAGCGACGAAGGCGTTTTGTCCGCTGAGCATGTGCATGAAGATTTCGTTGCCCATCAGTTCTGTCACATCCACCTGCGCTTCGATGTTAGCGGTGTGGATGTTCGACGGAGTGAATTTCGGATCGTGAATATCTTCCGGCCGCATACCAAAGATCACATTTTTGCCCTCATACGCCTGGTATGGTTTGGCATTTTCATCAGGAATGGCGATAGCAAATGCACCTGTATCGACCATGAGTTTGCCGTTATCCTTGCGCAACTTTGCGGGGAAGAAGTTCATCGCCGGGGAGCCAATGAAGCCGGCTACGAAGAGATTGTTGGGATAGTCGTACAGGTGTTGCGGCGTATCAACCTGCAGCACGATGCCCTGATTAATGACCGCAATGCGGGTTGCCATGGTCATGGCTTCGACCTGATCGTGAGTCACATAGATGAATGTGGTTTGCAGGCGCTGGTGCAGTTTGTTGATCTCAGCGCGCATCGCAACGCGGAGCTTGGCATCCAGGTTTGAGAGCGGCTCATCGAACAGGAAGACCTTGGGTTCGCGCACGATGGCGCGTCCCACTGCCACGCGTTGGCGTTGACCACCCGAGAGCTGGCGTGGCTTGCGACCCAGCAGGTCTTGAATTCCGAGAATATCAGCGGCCTCGCCCACGCGGCGCTTGATCTCGTCCTTGCTGAATTTGCGTAATTTCAAGCCGAAGGCCATATTATCGTAAACAGAAAGGTGCGGATAGAGCGCATATGACTGGAAGACCATGGCAATATCCCGGTCCTTAGGGGCCACGTCATTTACAACGCGGTCACCGATCAAGATGTTGCCCTCGCTAATTTCTTCCAGGCCTGCCAGCAGGCGCAAAGCGGTGGTCTTGCCGCAGCCCGATGGGCCGACAAGCACCAGAAATTCTTTGTCAACAACTTGAACATCCATGTCGTTGACGGCGACTACATCGCCAAATCGTTTGAATACGTGCTCGTACGTTACACTTGCCATGTTTTCCTCCAGTCTGTGAGAGTATAGTGTCTCTATTATACCCATAAAAAATAAAAAACACAGAGCTTTTCACTCTGTGTTTTGCTAAGACATTCCTTAAGATTGTTTCAGCGCTTCCAAACTAGAATGGCGAGCTGCTTCCTTTTTTATCGGCCGTATCTTGGTCCGTTGTTAACCCTTTAGGGAGCCAGCCAACAGACCGCGCAGGAAGTAGCGTCCCAGAAAGATGTAAACGAACAAGGTTGGTAAGGCTGCCAGCAATGAACCGGCCATTTGTACATTCCATGCGATGATCTGGCTGCCAGCCATATTGTTGAGCGCAACCGTGATAGGCCAATCTGTATTGCCTGTGAGTATGACCGCAAACAGGAAATCATTCCAGGCAGACGTAAATTGCCAGATGAGAACCACTACAAAACTGGGAATAGATATGGGCAGTAGGATGTGCCAATAGACCCCCAGCATGTCTGCGCCATCAATTTTAGCGGCTTCAAGAAGTTCCTGTGGCAGACTGGCGTAGTAGTTCCGGAAAGTAAGAGTAGTGATAGGAATACCGTAAATAATGTGAGCCATTGCCAGACTCGCCAATCCCTTTATACCGGCCGCATTCATGAACTGTACCAGAGGAATGATGATACTCTGATAAGGGATGAACATGCCGAACAAGATGAAGGGGAAAATGATGTCTGCCCCACGAAACTTCCACTTGGCAAGAATGAAACCGTTTAGTGAGCCAAGCATGGATGAGATAAGCGTTGCAGGAATTACCATTTTGAAACTGTTCAGCAGGAATGGCGCCAATTTCGTAAACGCTTCAATGTAATTGTCAAAGGCGATCCCCTGTGGCAGGTTCCACATGGTTTTCAGATCTACTTCAGCAAAGCTTTTGAAACCCGTCGCCAGCATAACGTACATAGGAAGCAAATAGAAGATCGTTAGCGCGATCATGGGGACGTAGAGCCAGTTTTTCGCTAGATTGATTTTTCTCACTGCTGGGCCTCCGTCTTCAAGGTGTAACGGATATAGGGGATGATAAGGACTGCCACACTAATCAACAAAAGAATACTGATGGCAGCTCCGCGCCCATAGAATAGACCGTCAAAGGTGGTTTGCCACATGTAGATGGCGGGCACATCCAGTGGAAGTTGTTTGCCCGCTACAGCGATGATCAAATCGAACACCTTAAGGGACATGTGACCGAGAATAATAAGCGCGCTGAGTGTGACAGGGGCCAGCATTGGGAGGATGATGTGACGGTAGATTTGGATTTCATTGGCACCGTCGATTTGCGCAGCTTCTCGCAGTTCATGTGGAATGGATCGTAAGCCGGCCAGATAGAGCGCCATAGTGTATCCTGACATTTGCCATATTGCAGCCAAGGCAATGGCGGCCATACCCCAGGTTGGGGTAGTGTGCCACTTGTTGACCAGAAAATCCAGGTTGAGCGATGTAAATAAAAGATTAAATCCGCTCATGCGGGAGCCTTCGGCCGGATTCATCAACCAGCGCCAGATAACGCCAGTGACAATATATGAAATTGCCATTGGGAAAAGGAACAAACTACGGAAAAAACCTTCCCCCTTGAGACCTTGATCGAGCATAACAGCCATGAAAAACCCAAGGAGAATACTTCCTATAACGAAAACGCCTGTAAAAATAAGCGTGTTGCGCACATCAACGTGAAAACGCGGATCAGAGAATAATTCCAGATAATTCTTAAAACCAGCCCAGGAATAATCCGGGCTCAGGCCTTTCCAATTGCTGAGAGAAACACGCACAGACCAACCGATGAAACCGTACACAAAAATTAAAACTGCCAGAATGGATGGTGAAATAAGAATGATGGAAAGGTAGCGGTCTTTGTCTTTGAACATATTTAGACCTCGTTTCAAGGATAAAAAATCGTTGAGGCCCCGCTTTGCAGAGCCTCAACGATTGTACACTAGTTTTTACTGGCAAGGACCAGAGCTAGCGCAAGCAGCCACCAGCGCTGCCTGGAAGGTTGCCACGTCTGGGCCAGCCATGAACAAACCCAGAGCCGTATCGATCTCGGATTTCCAGGAGTCATTGGCGACCACGCCGTGGGCCAGAGAACCAACGACGACGTTGCTGCCCCAGTCAGCCATGGCGGACTGTAGGTATTCACCGAACAAAGCGGGATCGCAGTCCGTGCGAGCGCAGATGGAACCCTTAACAGGGTTGAAGGCTTCTTGTCCGGCCTTGGAGCCAGCGATCTTCAGCCATGCGGTTGCGCCCTCGGGGTGAGGAGCGCCAACCGCCAGCGTGAAGGAGTCGGACAGGAACTGGAAGACGCCAACGCTGCCGGGAACAGGCGCCCAGCCGTAGTCGGTCATTGGGGCCTTGCCGAGTTCGCGGAAGTACCCTTCAGCCCAGTCGCCCATTACGTTGAAAGCGGCATCGCCATTCACAACGAGTTGAGCAGCATCCTGCCAGGACAAGGAGGCTGCATCAGAATTTGTGTAGGTCAAAACCTTTGCAAAGTTGTCGAGCGCGGCTGTAACTTCAGCGCTGCCCCAGTCAGTCGTGCCATCCCATAGGCCATTGTAGGCGTCAGCGCCAAGAGAGCCAAGCAGGACGGTTTCCATCAGATGCATCTGGGTCCACTGTTCACCCATGGCGAGCGGGGTTACACCGGCGGCCTGGAGGGTATCCATAGCAGCGAACCATTCATCCATGGTAGTGGGAACGGCTACGCCATTGGCTTCCAGAATGGCGGGGTTGTACCACAGCACATTGGCGCGGTGAATGTTGACTGGCACAGAGTAGATGTTGCCATCCGCCGAGATGAGTGGGATGAGGGTCTCGGGCATGACAGCCAGCCAGCCCTCGGCTTCGTAGAGATCATTCAGCGGTTCGATCTGACCATCAGCAACATAAGTGCCAATCAACTCCTGGCCAGCATGACCCTGCCAACTGTCAGGTGGTTCGCCAGATTGCAGGCGAGTGGCCAACACGGCGCGCGCATTGGTTCCGGCGCCGCCAGCAACTGTTGCGTTGATAAACTCGATGTCAGGATATTCGGCTTGGAAGATCTTAATCATGGCTTCGAGACCGGCAGCTTCACCGCCGCCCGTCCACCACGAAAATACTTCAACCTGGTTTTTACCAGCCGCTCCGCCGCCACAAGAGGTAAGCACGATCGCGCTCAAGACGAGTGCGGCTACCAGGCTATACCAAAACTTTTTAGACATGATGTTCTTCTCCTTGTTATATATCAAATTGGGTAAGTAGGGTACGTGCTAGGTGTGAGTTTAGCGTTGTTGTATCACCTCCTTTCTGCATGCGTGGGATTTGACAAGATATCATCCACAACAATACTGACAGCTCCAATCAAGACCGCATCGGTTTCAAAGTCCGATAATAAAATATCTACCTTTGGGTTGATATCCGAGAGAGAGTGTTTTGCAGCTGTTTCCTTGATTGAAGGTAGAAGATATTTTCCAACGATACTTAATGATCCCCCCAGGATGATTTTTTCTGGATTAAAGATATCGATCAAGCTTGCAAATCCAAGCCCTAAGGCTGTTCCAGCTTCTGTGAGAGATTCGAGAACCATTTCGTCGCCTTCATCTGCTGCCTGTTTTACCATTGAAATGGAAAGAGGAGTATTGTGCTTTGCCAGTAGACTAGGGATAATACTTTCTCGTTTATCTTCCAGGCGAGTCTGCACTCGCCGGATGATCGCGAGTTGATTGGCGTAGGTTTCCCAACAACCACGATTACCGCAGTGACAAAGAATCTGGTAAGGTTCTGCAATGATGGGTGTGTGTCCAATTTCTCCCGCGAAGCCATCCTTGCCTCGATATAACTTGCCGTTCAAAAATAGACCACTGCCGATACCTATGCCAACAACAACAAAAATAAAATCTTCGCTTCTGCGCGCTGCGCCAAACAGATGTTCCGCAATCGCTGCTGCGTTTGCATCATTTTCAACATATATATTCAACCCGGTGTGCTCAGAGAAAATTTTTCGAAACGGAACATTCCGCCACTGCAAATTTGGGGCGAAAACCAAAACTCCTTTTCCCAAATCGACAGTTCCAGGCATGGAAATACCGAGCCCTAAAGGATAAAGATTCTTCTCTTTGCAAACCTCAATAGCCTCATCAGTCAGTTCTAAAATTTGAGAAATGGTCTTTTCTTGTGCATTTGATGGGTCTACATTTGCCAACTGTCGCCATATGATGTTGCCTGTAAAATCTGTCAATACGACAGCGATAAAACCTACCCCTAACTCAGCGCCAACAATTCCACCCGCCTGCGGATTGATTTCCAGCAGGGTGGCCGGGCGGCCTGTACCCATAGAGTTGATTCCGGTTTCGTGAACCAGTTGGCGCTTCAGTAAATCTTCTACAAGGCTGGATACGGTGGATTTGTTCAGGCCGGTGGCATGTGCAATTTGCGCGCGTGAAACTGGGGCTTCATTATGAATATAGCGAAGCACAAGAGACAAATTGAGCTCGCGCACAAGCGCTTGGTCAGCGGAAGTCGTGTTTTGGGCACACATGGAAATTAGTATGTTGGAGCAACCAACTAAATAGATTATATAATATTTATTTTGGTTGTCAACACCGGAACCCTTAAAAAATTATAAGCATAGGCAATGGTTATCCCGTGCTTATAGGCTGATTAAGAATATTTTACCGAACCATGCAACAATTTTTATCCCATTTCATGCCTCAGTAAATGTGATTGTTTATCCCTTGAGTGCGCCAGCCAACACGCCGCGGATAAAGTATCTACCTAAGAAAAGGAAGCATAACAATGGAACTGCAACCGTCAGTAAAGAAGCTGCCATCTGCAGGTTATAGGGTGATATTGTACTCCCTTGGGTCATTGCCATAGCGACTTGGACGGTCTGCGTTTTTGGTGAGACTAATGTCAATCCAATGAAGAATTCATTCCATACCTGAGTAAAGATGATGATTGCTACAGAGGCATAGGCTGGCAAAGAAATAGGTACAACGACCTTGAAAAATATCTGTATTTTGGATGCTCCGTCTACTTCGGCGGCTTCTTCCAGTTCTCGCGGGATACCCAGGAAAAAGGTTCCCATCAAGACAGAAGCCAATGGCACGTTGATGATCATATAGCATAAAATTAAACCAAAATGCGAGTTGATCAACCCGGTCTTAGCCGTGATCGTGGTCAGAGGAATAATTACCGCTTGGTATGGCAGGTAGAGGGCAATGCCGACCAGAATGAAGATGACTTGGGTAAAAGTAGACTTGGTGCGGCTAAGATAGTATCCTCCCAGGCCTCCAAAGAACGCGGTTAAAAATGTTACAGTAACTGAAATTATTGTCGAATTGATAATGGGGCGCTGCATAGGGATAAGAAAATCCCGGCTACCAAATAAAGCAGCAGTGTAGTTTTGAAACTGCGGTTGATCAGGTAACGCCAGGTAAGTTCTTTGTGTAATTTCCGGTAGCGTCTTCAGGGAGTTGGTAATCATGACATAGATCGGTAAGATATATACGCAGGTTAATATAACCAGAACGACCAGAACAATGAGCTTAAGGGTTGTGTTTTTGCTTTTCATTCGAACCACTTCCTAAATGCATAAAGGGTATACGGAATGACAAGAATGAATGCGATGAGAAAAATGATTACACCAATCGCAGCGCCTGCAGATGCCAGGCGCTGATCATATGTGGTGACAATCATGTTCGTTGCTAATACGTCCGTTGCGATACCTGGCCCCGTCCTGGTTACGATCCAAACAATGTCAAACACTTTTAGAGAGCTGATCAGCAAAAGCGATACTAATACCAGAATTCCAGCACGGATATTGGGGATGATCACCGAGAAAAGAATCCTGAGCTTGGAAGCCCCATCTACAATTGCAGCTTCGATCATTTCTTGTAGTTCAGTGGTGCGGAAAGAAGATTGAACAATAATGACAGAAAAACCCAAATACTGCCAGATAAAAATCACAATCAACCAATAGGTTGCTGTGCTTGGATTGTTGGTAAACGCAAAAGGAGATTGAATACCCAATGACCCGAGTATGGTATTGAACACACCCTTCTCTGGCTGGTACATCCATGACCAGATCGTCCCTGTTACCACAAACGACATGGCTACAGGATAGAGGATGAGCGTTCTGACGTATGCTTCAACCCCTGGGAAGGGAGCCAGTTCAAGAAGGTAAGCCAGGAAAATCGCGGCCATTGCAGTAGGCAGCACCCCTAAAATGAGCCATTTTAAGTTATTCTGGACATCGACCCAAAAACGGCTCTGGCCAAATAAAAATTGGTACCATTTCAAGCCAGTGAAAGTGTAATCTGCATTGATATTGACCCAGTTCGCCATGGAAACATAAAAATTCCAGACCAGGGTGCCATACAGGATGAGCAAAAAAACTAGAAGAGGCAATGTAAATACCATAAATTCTGAAAATTTTGCCCATATTTTACGAAGCTGATGCGATTTTATTGCAGACATATTGATCCCTGTGCTCGATTATTTTATTCGATAAGAGAATAGTTCACTGTCATATTCAGGTAGGGACACACGAAAAGCGTGCGTCCCTACCTGTTGAATATTACCAACCTACCTGATGAACCTTTGTGCACAAGGCGGTTGGTCATGCTGACTATATTACGGCCACTGATACCAGGCTGCGCCTTCCTTGACGTTGTAGACTTCCATCATGTCGACGGTTGCCTTAATGGTTCCTTCAACATCCGGGGTCGTATCGGCGAAGAAAGTCGAGATGATGACCCGGTATTGCACCTGAGCAGCATTGGGCAGTATGGTCCCGTGCTGATCGAGGATCAGTTTGTCAGGATTGTTGCTTACATATTCCTGCATCTCCTGGCGGATGGGATCCGGGAACTCCGTCGGATCGATATCAGTGCGAGCGAACAAGCCGCCCTGGGTGACATCGGTCGGGATCTGCAGTTCAGGAGAGGCTACAACACTCAGCCAGTCCTGGCACTCTTGTGGATCGGGAGCGCCGACGGTGCAGCCATAGGTGTCCGGGTGGAAGAGCAGGATGCGATCAGGCACCGTAGGATAGTTCACAGCGCCAAAATCAACACCCGGTTGCCAGTTGGAGCCTTTGACGAATGCGCCGATAGCCCAGGTGCCCATGATGGTCATGGCGGCCTGTTCAGATCCAACTGCGCTGACGGCCTGGTCCCAGGTCAGGCTGGAGTGATCACTCATGTTGGAGTAAGCCTGCAAGGCAGCGAATTTCTCCAGCGACTCTTTGTAGATGGGATCATTGGCAACGTCAATTTCACCCTTGAGGAACTGGACGTAGTACTCAGGACCACCCAATTCCAGCATGATGGTATCAAGTACAAAGACGTCGGACCAATTGTCCTTGGACCCTACTGCGAGGCAAACCATGTCGGGCTTGGCAGCCTGGATGGCCTCGCAGGCAGCGACAAATTCATCATATTTGGTCGGAGCACTGAGACCTAACTCCTCGAACAATTTCTGATTGTAGTACAGAATATTTTCGAGATGCATGTTCAACGGAACAGAATAGGGATGCCCGTTGATAGTGACTGCGTTGAGCAGCGGCTTGGGAATCACGCTGGCGTAATCATTTTCCGCGTAGAAATCATCCAGCGGTTCCAGAACATTGCTGTCTACATAGTCTTTTAGCTCTGCACCGCCCAGAGTCTGGAACGTGTCCGGCGGGATGCCAGCCGTAATGCGGGCTTTTAGAACAACACGGTGCTCGGTGCCGCCGCCGCCGGGAACTGGGTTCTCAACAACTGTGACATCAGGGTAGGCAGCATTCATAGCCGCGAACATGGCATCAGCGGCCTCGCGCTCGCCGGGTGCTGTCCACCAGTGGAAGATTTCCAGCTTCTTCTCCTTGGGTTCAGGAGTTGCCGTGACCACTACTGGTACTTCCACTTTCACTTCCTTCGTCTCAATAATTGTCACCGGTTCGGGTGCTGGACCACAGGCAGAAAGTACCGTTGTCGTGATCATCAGTACAGCGATCAGGCTATACCAGATCTTCTTAGACATGTTTTCTTCTCCTTTTTTTATAGATGCTAATGACATTGGTAAAACAAAATTTTGTATCTATATATCTAATGGCACCTCCTTTTCATTGCGTGAAATTTGAGAAAATGTCGTCCAGTATGTTGGAAACCCAGCCGATCAAGCTTGCAACTGTGCTGGAGGACGTGAAAGGAACCTAAACCGGTGCTTCGAACCTTCAAGGATGATTATGGATACAGATAAAATTCGCGGCTAAACGACTTTCAGTAAAATTAAATTGCGACAGGTAATAATAATAAGTTGGGGGATACAACTAAATTATATAGTTTTAATTTTGAATGTCAACACCGCAATTCCAAAATAAAAACGTAGAGTATGGCACCTAAGAGAGCATTTCAATTCATAAAGTATTGCTTATAGAGATTATGAATCTATTTTCCCTTTCTCACAGAACTTTTGCGAACAATTAAACGAGGCTCTAACCATGAAATGTCTGGCTCAAGAATTTCACCAGCCTGCTGCGTTTGAATTAACGTGCTTATCTGATTAACGGCCATGGCACCAAGCTTGTGTGTGTCCTGGCGAATCGTTGTCAACGAGGGGTAAAAATAAGCCGCTTCAGGGATATCATCGAAGCCAACGATGCCAAGATCTTCAGGGATATTCAGCCCAAGGCGTCGAGCAGCCTGTAAAGCGCCTACTGCCATCTGGTCATTGGAAATAAAAACTGCATCAATTTCAGGATCTCGGTCTAATAAAGTATGTAAACCCACATCACCACTGGGAGGATTCCAATCTCCTTCAACAATCAGGGAGTCAACATCTGAGTAATCTGCTTCTGCTATCACTTTTCGCCACCCAGCTAAACGTTCCTGAGCTTCCCACCAGCCACCGGGCCCTGTAATAGTTCCGATTCGTTGATATCCCTGTTTTACCAAATGCTCAGCAGCTAACCTCCCGCCAAGTCGGTTATCCAAAGCAGAAACAAAGTCTGAACCGTTTTGCTCCTTATTGATGTAAACGATCGGGGTTTGTATCTTAGAGAGCTTTTCCGCTAACCAACCAGAGGTATTAACATCGGCGGGTACTGCCCAGATTATTCCTTCAACTCGGCGCGAGAGCAAATCATAAAGGATACTTTCTACCCGCGAGGGTTCAACCCGATCGATCAAACTGAGTATTAGAGAAAAGCCCAATTCATCCGCTTTGTTTTCAATTCCCGTAAGAACGCTAGACGAGCCGTAATAAACCAGGCCATGACCGACAACCCCAAGAGTATTGCTGCGCCCTCGACTTAAACTTCGGGCAAAGATATTGGGGGAATATCCAAGAGCAGCAATCACTTGTTGCACATGCGCACGCGTTTCTGCTGAAACATCCGAGCGATCATTCAACACACGGGATACAGTCTGTGTAGAAACGCCTGCAACACGTGCAACATCTTTTATGGTGACTTTTTCTTTAGGCATGATGTTCGGAAGAGGTTATCGTTCACGTTATCGGTAACGATTTGTGGTTTCATAGTAGCATTTTGTCATTGTCAGTTCAAGTGATATTTGTCATGTTTTTCAAAATTTCCCCTGTGCAAGGATAAATTTTGTTCAATCCAGCCAATAACCGAATCTCGGTTGTTGTATCTATCCTTCGTTATCGCTAACGTTATCGGAAACAATGTGGATAGAGAACCAATCTCTTCACACTACTTTGCGTCTTGACAACGGTCAGGTTATTTCAGCGCATCCCGCCAACATAACGGGTTGCTATCGTTATACCGGTCTTAATCGCATCAGTGCCAGGATTGCGAAAATGAATAGAAGAGTTGGGAAACAGGATAGTTCATCAGGCTCTGCTGCTGTGCTTTCTGGAATCAGTTCTGCCAGCATCGCCATTTTGGTGGCATTCTCTCCTGCGCAATTTGTGCCGCCGCTCTCCGGGCAGCGATTGACATGAACGCAGGAACCGTCGTCTGAAAGAATATAGTCGGTCATGCCACGCACCAGGACGCCTTCGACCTGGTAGGTGTCTGTGTTTATGACAGGAGATCCCGAGTTGCTTCCGAAGGTATCGAGATTGGCGACAAAGAAAGGGTCGCTGGCTATGTTGCTTATGACAAAGGCGTCAGATGCAATCTTCATAGGCAGGCCAGATGGATATCCTAAAACAGCAACATGATCTTGAGCCTCGAGATGATCGCCCGCTGCATAATCAAGGCCTGCCCGACCAGTAGGGCGATCCAGTTTGATGATTGCGTAATCCAGGTATTGATTGTCCTGCCTGGGGGGTACTTGTGCAATGACCTCTGCGCACTTGAAGACGTTATCCCTGGTCAGCGCTGCCATTGAATTATCAGATTCCATGCGGAAGCCAAATACGATGCTTGTATCAGAACAGGCTGTTTTTTCAAGGCAATGCCCTGCGGTTACCAGGATATCTTCTCTTACCAGGAAGCCGGTACAAAAGCCAGGAGCGATCTGTGAAGTAAATAATTCGCCCGTACACATGGGCGTATTTGCGCCTTTCACAAGCCACCCCATCTCACTCATTTCGTTAAGCGTATATCCTTGCAACGTGACTAAATTTCTTGAGATTTTCACTTGATCTTTGTGTACGAAAATGGCTACGGAGGTTGCCATCTCTTGCAATTTTGAATCTGTATGTTGAAATACTTCGATGCGCGAATCCTGGCCATACGTAACCGGAAGCCCATCGCTGGGTTCGACTGGTTCGATAGGCTCCTCTGGGGCAGCGGGTTCGGCGGGTTCTGCCGGGGCAGCAGGCGCTTCTGTAGCAGCGCCGCCACAAGCTGAAAGGATCAACAAGAACAAAAATAATACAGCCAGAACAGATAAATAATTCCTTAGCTTTTTACCTTGGATTTTTGCACGCATAGGAACCTTCAGTGTGACCGAGGTGCTGGTCTCATCTATGAGAATATACAAAAATGCCTGGCTGGATTAACCCGGCCAGGCACTGGAACAGACTGGTTACGCTATATTTAGCGCATCCCAACCGGCATAATGGGCTGTTTCCCCTAATTCGGCCTCGATCCGTAATAACTGGTTGTACTTTGCAACCCGGTCCGAACGGGCGGGTGCGCCTGTCTTGATCTGACCGGCGTTCAGCGCCACGGCCAAGTCCGCGATGGTAGCATCCTCGGTCTCGCCTGATCGATGTGAGACGATAGCTGTCCAACCGTTGCGGTGACAGAGTTCAACCGCTTCCAGCGTTTCGGTCAGCGAGCCGATCTGGTTGAGTTTGATCAGGGCAGAGTTAACGGTGCCATCTTTGATGGCGCGGCGGATGCGTCCGGGATTGGTTACCAGCAAGTCGTCGCCCATGACCTGGATTTTGTCGCCCAGCTTTTCGGTCATCAGTTTCCAGGAATCCCAATCGTCCTGCGCCAGGCCGTCTTCGATCGAGACGATGGGATAGTCTTTCACCCATTTAGCCCAGAATTCGACCATCTCTGGGCCGCTCAACTTCTTGCCTTCCTTGCGCAAATTGTAGGTCTTGGTCTCCTCGTCGTACAGTTCGGATGCCGCCGGGTCGAGCGCAATGGCTACTTCTGCGCCACGTCCAGCTTTGAAGCCCGCCTTGGCAATTGCTTCCAAAATAACTTCCACGGCCTCGTTGTTGGCTTTCAGCGCCGGGGCATAGCCGCCTTCATCACCAACCAGGGTGGCGTAGCCTTTCTCCTTGAGCACTGACTTGAGCGCATGATAGATCTCTGCGCCCCAACGCAGGCCTTCCGTAAAGGTAGGCGCGCCAAACGGCATGACCATGAATTCCTGCGCGTCGGTCGATTGCCAGGCAGTGTGTGCGCCGCCGTTCAAGATGTTCATCATCGGGACAGGCAGCACGTGCGCATACACGCCGCCCAAGTAGCGGTAAAGCGGCAAACCGAGTGAGTTGGACGCCGCCTTTGCCACCGCCAAGCTGACGCCCAGGATGGCGTTCGCGCCCAGCTTGGATTTATTAGGGGTGCCGTCAAGGGCAATCAAAGCCATGTCGATAGCCTTCTGGTCAATGGCATCCCAGCCAAAAAGCGCCTCCGCAATCGGCCCGTTGACGTTGGCGACGGCCTGGGTCACGCCCTTGCCAAGATAACGCTTCTTGTCGCCGTCACGCAGCTCCAGGGCCTCGTGCGTTCCGGTCGAAGCACCCGAAGGGACAGCAGCCCGTCCCCACGAACCATCTGCTAGAATGACTTCCACTTCAACCGTTGGGTTGCCGCGCGAATCCAGGATTTCCAATGCAGAAATGCCCTCAATAATAG
>CAZLOC010000023.1:0-21413 GCA_964560935.1 uncultured Anaerolineaceae bacterium
TATCCTGCACGGTAGAGAGACTGGACTAAAAATGGGTAGGAGGCATCCTGGTTGGCTTTGGTACCAACGCCGCAGGGGCGCACCAGTTTGGCGGCATAAGGACGCAGATCCACCATCGCGCCACCTTGATTCATGTCAAGACAGAAGCGCATAAAAGGGTCAGCGTACCAGAACATCTGGCGTTTCGAGCCATAGAGGATGTCTTTCCAGAGTGTGCATTCAGGGCGGGTATATGGGCGGTTCTCTCGGTAGGCATCGGCAAATTCGCTCATGGTCAGGTCTTGCAGGTTCCCCTGTTTTTTGAGTTCACCGTAATAAGCCATGCCGTCCTGGTAACTCTTGAGCAGGAAAGCGTAATCGGATTCCCAGCGTCCGCCCTTGCTCATCCAGCCAGGGCCGACGAACATCATGTTGTAGGAATAACCGCAGTTGTATTTGGTCATCGAGCGATACTGGTCAACGATGTTTTTGAAATAAGGCAGTTCGCGCTCTTCATAGACCATGCCACGCAGGATGTTCTGTGGATGCGTGCCGTAATACGAGCCGGGACCATCGAACACAGCCATCAAGTCACGCGAAAGATGTGGGATGGCGACGATGCCGATGTCGTCGGCTTCATCGGATGCAATGCAGTGGATGTTGCGCTTCGAGGGAATCCAGGGATTCCAGGGGCCACCGTCCATCAACGTGTACCAGGAGTTGTTGGCATTCCAATACGCTTTGGGGCCTTCCTCCCAACACGTTGCCACGGCAGCCCTGACCAGCGGGTATTTCTCTTTGATGTAGTTGACCAACTCAGCGTCCATGTAGTAGGAGCCGGTAGAGGTGGGATAGAAGCCAAAGACCTCGTGGAATTTGCCAAAGACCTCATTCACGATCTTGCGCTTGTCTTCGATCGAGAAGAGCCAGATGGCGAGTTCCTTCGATTTGAACTTCTCGCGGAATTCCTTGCACTGGATTCCCAGAAACGTACAGCCGATCTCATCTCCATAGCGTTCATGATGTTCTTTGGCAATAGCCACTGCTTCTGCGTTGAACAGGCTGGCGTATGTCATCTGGATGGTGGTGCGCAGTCCGTTCTCGTGGGCGATCTGTTGCTGGGTGCGGAAGATGTCGAGCGATTCCTGCAAGACGGCGTTGCGCGTGATGTCCTCCACCTTGCCCTGCTCGACTTCCTTCTGGATATATTCCGGCACCATTTCAGGGCGGTGGATGATAGTAACGTAGAAGTCGCTCATAATGGTTTCTATTTTTAATTTGTAGGGCGACCTGTTCAAGTCGCCCGTTAGTTGTTTATCCTTTCACCGCACCTTGAGTCAGTCCCCCTACAATCTGGTCCTGGAGGGCCAGGTAAATGATCATGATTGGCAACGCGCCGATCAACGCGCCGGCTGCAAATATGCCCCACCTTTGCTGGAACTGAGCTTGGGTAAAGATCTGCAAGCCGACCATCAGGGTATATTGTTCGGCGGTCTTGAGCAGCACCCGCGCGATGACGAATTCGCCGTAGGATGTAATGTAGTTGAGAATGCCGATGACGATCAGGATCGGGCGCAACAACGGCAGGATCAGCTTGACGAAGATTTGCCAGTCTGAGGCCCCTTCCACCCTGGCCGACTCGTCGATATCGCGCGGGATCGTGTCCAGGAATCCCTTCATCAGCCAGATGTTGATGCCCATGGCAGTACCGAGGTACACTAGGATCAAGCTTACATGGCTGTTCAGGCCAATGAGGGGAATAACATCACCGAACTGGGAGACCATCAGGAAGGTGGCGACAAGCGCCAGCACAGCGGGGAACACATTGATGAGCAGGATGCCCCTCAGCATCGCCTTGCGGCCGCGAAAGCGAAAACGTGAAAACGCGTAGGCTGCCGCAGTGGTGATCGCAAGCGCCACCAGGGAGGTGATGGTGGAGATTTTGATTGAATTCCAGAACCACATTAAAAAGGGAATCTCGCGCGAGTTCAGCAGTTCGCGGTAATTTCCCACTCCTGCATTCGCCGGGATCAGCGTCTGGGTGGCCAGGGAACCGGTTGGATTGAAGGAGGCGGAGATGACCCAAAGGACCGGGAAAATCGCAAAGACGATCAGGATGGCGGCAATGACCAGACGCAGGCCGATGCTGAAACGCCGCTGTACATTGGCGGAGCTGCGGAGTCGTTGAAAGGCGGTTAAGCTAGACATTTTCACTGACCTCCTCCCACATGTTGGTAAAGCGGAACTGGAAGATGGTGATGGCACCCACAATCAAAAAGATGATGATGGTGATGGCGGAAGCAAACCCGTAGTTGACGCCACGGTTGCCGGAGAAGGCAAGGTTGTACACATAACTGATCAGGATGTCCGTATGCCCCGCTGGGGTGGGGGTGCCGGCCATGGGCGGATTCCCCTGGTTGAACAGGTAGATCAAATTGAAATTGTTGAAGGTGAACGTGAACGAGGCAATCAACAACGGGCCGACGGCCACCATGAGCAGGGGCAGGGTGATGTTCCAAAACTGCTGCCAGGAACTGGCGCCATCCACCTTGGCTGCGGCGTAATAGTCTTCAGAGATGGATTGCAGCGCCCCGCTGCAGATCAGCATGAAATAGGGGTAGCTCAGCCAGAGGTTGACGATCAGGATGGCGACCTTGGCCCACCACTGGTCGGTGAACCAGGGCGGAGCCCACCCAAACAGGCCCTCGAACATGCGGTCAAACACGCCCAGCTCAGGGTTCAACATTCCGCGCCAGATTAGAATGGTGATGAGTGCGGGAATGGTGTAGGGAATGATCAGCAGGGAGCGGATAAGCTTTTTGAAGGGGAAAAACTTGTCATTGAACATGATCGCAATCGCCAGCCCCAGGGAGAAATTGAACAGGACGCCAAAAAGGGCGAAAGCGAAGTTCCACAGGATGATCCGGACCAGGGGGCCGCGCAGCGCGGGGCTGAGGAAGAAATCCCTGAAGTTGGTGAATTGGACGGACTCAACAAAACCCGGTCGAAGCGTTTTGCCGTCTGGCGAGGTGAACGTGCCTCGCAGGTTCTGATAAACGACCCCGCTTTCCTGACTGATCATTGCATCCCGATCGGGATCATAAACATACAGGGGCAGCAACTCGGCGGCTTCCGAGGGGGAGCGAACCTGGATGGTTCTGCCTTCTTCGCCAAACAGGATTTCTGTCAGATTTTTATCTGTAGCAGCCTGGATCGCGTTTATCTTTTGGTAATCTTCGATCGTTGCAGGAATACCACGATCATCGAACTCCTCGATCCCCATCTCACCGGGCTGAGGTTGGATGAGCGGTTCACCCGGTAGAGCCAGGTATCCATTCCCTTCTGCATCCCGAAGCCAAAGAGCGTATTCGCCATCAGGAGACCTAAAAGCCGTCCAGGAGTATGCTCGCCCTTCTTCCGGGAGATATTTCTGTCTTTCAAGCTGGGCAATAGCCTGTTCCTTGGTGATGAGATGACCCTCGCCATAGTTCGTAAAGGAGACCCAGACGGTGAAAAAGATCGGGTAGATTGTAAACAGCCCCATAAGCGCCAACCCAACGACCATCCAGCGGATCGGGCGTGCGGCCTGTCGTAGAAGGACAATATTTACGAAAATCAGAATAATGAAGATCGCCGCTGCCAATGGATAGTAACCCAGAGATACCAATCTGCTGAGAAACCAAATCACACCGGCATCTAAAGCGATTAAAATCAGAAAATTCACGAGTCGAGGCAAAACCGATATAGAGGAGGTTGCCCCTGCTTTGCCGCCGTCCTGGGAGGGAATGGAAGTCATTTTCACCGCCTTGTATTTATTCGGTGATACGGGGATGGAATGAAGGCCGGGGATTTCCCCGGCCTTCTCATTGAAGAATTCTGACTATTTGGTTGCAGCTTCCACCAAATGTGTTTCTGGATCGTAGGTGAAGGTTACGGTGCTGTCAGCAGGCAGACTGAGAGTGTAATTCGGCCCGCCTGCAGCGCCATCGGAACCATACTCGACAGTCCAGCTACCGTCCAGGGCGACTTTGTACTCGTAATCGCCTGCGGGTATCTCAACTGTGAGTGTATAGAGTCCATCGTCGCCCTTCTCCATGCCAGTCGCCGGGCAGGCGGGATCCCACTCGGCCCCACATCCAACTACATCCTGGAAGGTGCCAGGCAGGTTGACCATGCCGGCCAGCGCGCCTGCGATCAAATCCCGGACCTGTTTCGCTGCATCCTGCATGGCTGCCTCAGGTGTTTGCTCACCGGTCGCCGCCAGGGTGATACCGTTATCCGCTGCGGTCCACACGGAACCCATTTCGGGGATGTTCGGCATCGGCATTGCGTTGACTCCCGCTTCTCCCATGGCTTTCAGGTCAGGGTCATCCGTCTTCGCAAGGACGGATTTGAACGAGGAAGGACGCAGCCCGGTCTCGTAGAGCTCCTGCATCACATCCTCAGTCGCAAGGTACTCGGTCAGGAATGCCTGTGCCAGCAATTGGTTTTCGCTGAAGGCGCTGACCAGGAAGCCCTGTACGCCGAGAAACGGGACGCCGTCATCCGGGAAGAATGGAGCCACAGCGTAAGGCACACCGGAAGCACGTATGCGGTCAAGCGCCCAGGGACCAGCCATGAGGAATGGAATCTGGCCGGTCTCGAACAATGAATGGGCGGTTTCATAGTCGAAGGTGTTGGGCATGAGACCCTCTTCAACGGCCTCACTCATCCAGGTGACCGCGGCGATCTCACCTTCACTATCAAGACCGACGTCGTTGGGATTCCAGGCTCCCTTGTCATCCACACCAAAGACATAGCCGCCAAAGGCTGTCTGGATTGGCAAGGCATTATACAGCGGCCCAGTGGAAACGGCGGTCGCGTATGTAACTTTGCCTTCCGCCTTCAGGGTACGGGCAATTTCAAGCGCCTCGTCCCAGGTGGTGGGCGGCTCAGGGACCAACTCGGTGTTGTAGAAGAACCCAAGGTTCTCGGAAGCGTATGGCAGGCCGTAGAGATTGCCGTCCGTATAGGTGAAAGCCTCCAAATTCGACTCGACAAATTCGTCCCGCTTATCACCCAGGTCGATGGGACTCACCAGTCCGCTCTCGATTAGCGCCCCAAGCCAGTCATGGACGCCGACGAAAATGTCGGGACCCTCACCGGCTGGTATCGCGATGATCGCCTGGGTGCGAATATCCTGAACCCGACCCAGATCTTCGACGACAAGCTCCACATTGTACTCAGCAAGAAATTCATCTGCGAGTCCGTTCAAAATCGGCGTGCGAGTGTCATCGGCCCAGATTCTCAAGGTAGCCGTAGGCTCAGGGGGAGTGGTGGGGGCTTCGGTCGGCTCTGGCACGGCAGTTGCCTCCTGCTGAGGTTGTTCGGGCGCCGTTGTGGCTGGCGCGGCTCCACCGCCGCAGGCAGACAGCAAAAGTCCGAGGACGGTGATGAGTGAAAATAATGCTGCAAACTTTTTCATGGCACTTCTTCTCCTTTTTTGATTCTGATTTTGGAGGCGACAATGCATACCATCTTCTACCTGATGATAGGCATAATTCGCCCCACATCTATTTTGATTATAGAGATAAGATATTGAAAAGAATTGCCTAAAAACTGGATATTTTTGTCACTAAACTAGATTAGTGTGTTTCGATATGTTGGTAGTTCTAGCCAGCGCGTTTTTAAAACCATCGTATGTAAGGGGATGTATCAAACAATAATCCGCCCCTAATTCTCTGGCTCTGGCTTCGTCAGCGATGGATGAACAAACTATTATCGGAGTGTCCAGGCTCGCGAGTTCCCCCACAAGGACCTGGGTCATTTCGAGAAGTTTCGTAGACGGAAAAATAATCGCTGCCGGGTTGGCAGCCTTGATTTCGTTAATCGAATAATTTTCCTGTTGGATAGCTAACCGATATCCGCAACGCTCGGCAAATCTTTCAAAAAGGTAGCTTAATGTTTTGTCATTACCCATTAGCAGGATAATGGGATGTGCCTTTAAATTCATTTGTACTCCGGTCTTCTTATTCAGTCTGGGAGATGTTGATCATCCCTCAGTCGATACTCATTATAAAAAGTTCAAAGAGAGAGTTCTTGCTGAGAAACGGGATATTTTTGTTATATCCCGAGATTTACTGACAATCTCCTTAAAGAAAAAACCCCGCGATTTTCACTGCGGGATTTGACTTCGTCATTGGAAAAAAACAGGTATGGAAGAAACGTTAACAATTTTGGCCATTGCGGCGAAACGCACGCGGGGTTAATCCCACTTCGCGTTGGAAATTGCGGGAGAAGTGTGCGCTGTCCGAAAAGCCAACCGCCAATGCGATCTGTGTAATGGACTGGTCCGAGTTTCGTAAAAGTTCACACGCCTGACGGATGCGAAAACGGCGAATATATGTAATTGGTGTGATGCCCAACTCCTGACGAAAGCAATCTGTCAGATAATCTGCACTGATACCAATATGGCTGGCAATCTCTTCGCGAGTGAGGGGATCAGAGTATCTGGCATGGATGAAGGTCATTGCCTTGCGGATTAACTGTTGGGTTGTTCTGTTCAAAGTTTGCTGACGCGATAGAGTTGCTTCCACGTGCTCAAGAGTTTCTTCAGCGCTGAAAATGCCCTTTCCCAAGATAGTTGCTACGCCATGATTACAGCGATCAAGATCTGCATCGGAGAGGAGATGCGCGGTTAAGATAATAACCGGGATATCGCGCGTAGATTCCCTCGCGCGAAGTTCATCCAACATGGCGAAGCCATCCATTTCTGGCATCATTAAATCCAGCAGAATTAAATCAGGCATTTGCTTTTCAACCAGAGCCAACGCCTCATGACCATTTCGCGCAGTAATAACTTGATGGCCAGATTGTTCAATCAAGCGGCTATGCAAATCGAGGATTCCCGGGTCATCATCTACAACCAGTACGGTTTGAAGTTTATCCTTTGATACGTGGAAACGTTCCAACTCCCTTGCCAGTTGCTCCGGCTTGAGCGGCTTGTGAAGATAATTTAACTCCAGAAATTGCCCCTGGTTACTCTCGGAATCCAGTGAATACGCCAGTACAGGGACACCTTCGGTGGTATTTTGCCTTTTGAGCATACCTATAATCGCCCAGCCTTCACGTATTGCAAGATGTTCTTCGATGATAATAGCGGATGGCGATGCCTGTACAATTCTTGATAACCAATCGCTATCTTTATCCACGCGGCATACGCAGGTATCGAACCCGCGTATTTCCAAATATTCAAATAACTGGTTCGTGGAATTATCACCTTCTGTCAATATCATCACCAGATTGCTGGTTTTCGTCCAGGTACAAGGGGGTTCCATTGGCGAACACGTTGCAGAGATGATTGGGAGGTGGAAGGAAAAAGTGGAACCGCTTCCTAACTTGCCCGGCGAGCGAACCTCGATGGTTCCTCCATGTTTTTCGATCAATTGCTTCGAAATTGCCAAACCCAGTCCTAAACCACCGTACCCTGATTGGACTGCGTTCTGGGAACGATAAAATTCGTTAAAGATCGTATTCTGTTCGTCCGGCAAAATTCCGATCCCCGTATCACTGACCGAGACAATTACTTCATTACCCTCTACAGATACATCCAGGCGCACCTGACCCGCAGGCGTGAACTTGACGGCATTGCTGATAAGATTCAACGTAATCTGTCGTAATCGCGTGCGATCACCTGTCACCCATGGCCCGCGATCTGGGAGCTCTATACTCCATGTCAAACCTTTTTCGTGTGCGAGTTCCTCACCAATCTTTGCTGCCATGCGCAATACTTCAGCCAGATCGATCAGTTCGTGCAGGATGTGCAATTGTCCCGCTTCACTGCTTGCCAAGTCGAGCACGTCTCCGATCAGACGCGCTAAATGCTGGGCGCTCAGGTTGATTTGCTCCATATCACGAAGGTTTTGCTGTGAATGGCTCTTGAGCTCTTGTTGTTCGCGCAAAACCATTTCGCTTAAGCCAACAATCAGGCTGAGAGGTATGCGCAACTCGTGACTTACCATCGATAGGAAACGGCTTTTCAAGTGATAGGCTTCCTCTGCCAGCCGACGACCTTCAATTGCGTCATTATAAAGTTGACTCGTACGCAAAACGGCGCTGATGTTATGTACGATGGCTGCACACAATTCCGGGTTGGAAGCGTCGAATGCCACAAAACCAGATGTTTTGTCATTCAGATTGAGCGGCAGAATGGTCAATTGTATCGGCTCATACTCCGGATAAACCTCGTTAACAGGAAACTTGCGTGTTTCAAACCTTTGCCCATTACCTAGCCCTGATAAACCGGCAGTGAAGAGGATTGTTCCCTGTGAAGTGCAGTCTTCCCCATCATTGTCGTATAGCGCAACCAGTAAATTCCTGATGCCCACCTTTGGAAGATGTCGGGTAAGGATGTTGGCGCTCTCGGAAATGTTCATAGCAGTGAGCAGTTCGGCTGTCATCATTCCAAGTTGCGACATCATATCCATATGCTCGATCATGGCGCGCGTTGTGCGTTGTTGAATTTGGTCACTGATCTCCAGATGTACACGATCGATCAAACTTGCGATGAATGTTTGACTGATCTGAGGTGCGAGATTGTGCAGAGAACTCGTGTTTTGATAGAGAATTGCCATCCCTGCCTGCCAGATGTGGGCATCTTCATCGCGTTCATCTGTCCAGGCAAGCACTTTTTTGACCTCCCTCATGATGAAGTTTGCATCGTGAAACTTCAAACTGTCTAATAGCGCATCCAGAAAGGATGAACATTGTTCGTGTAAATCCTCCAATAGGCTGTTGCGCGCCTCGATCAATGAAGCCTCTGCCATTGCGCGGGAGAGGTCATCAAGTTTCAGGGCGGGTTCGGGTGATTTTTTTTGCGAAAAAGTGAGACTGGTCCCGGCAGGCGGACACCCGCATGACTGGCGGATGATCAATCTTGGAGGAACAACAATGCGCGATGCGCGATTTGCATTACCCTGGATGTGATCCAATAAGGTGACAACAGCCTGGTAACCAAGCGAAAATGTGGGATGGCGAATTGTTGTCAGGGAGGGGGAGAGCGAACGAGCATCGAGAATATCGTCGAAGCCAATTACAGCCACATCTTCTGGGATCAGGTGCCCCGTTTGTTTCAGGCATTGAATTGCTCCAAGGCAAGAAAGATCGTTGCTGGTAATCAGTGCGCTGAAAGATGCCCCACTATCTAGTATTTGTTGCATGGCTTTAAAACCACCATCTTTCCGGTGTTCGCCATAAGCAATCAAATTTTGATTTTCCACTAAGCCTGCGTCCTTCAGCGCAACGCGATATGCAAACAGGCGCTCTTCACTGTCCCCCCCACGCCCTGAGTTTCCAGCAATAAAAGCAATTTGTTTGTGCCCATGTTCTACTAGATGATCAAGAGCTTGCCTGATGCCCAAGGTATTGTCTACTGCAACCACCGGGCCGGGCCCCTCTGGCGTTGTAAATATAATCGGAAAGCCTGATGCTAGAAGGTCACAAACATATTGAGATTGTTCTTCGGTTAAATCGTCAGGGACAATGATCAAACCATCGGTGTTCCAGGGACCGACAGGCACAAAATTTACGTTTGGCCCAGGCACAGGCCAAAAGCTTCGGTTTTGTGGGTTGTGTCCAGTCACACTAAATCCACAGCCCAGTAAAAGATTGCATTCCTGGTCGTTTGCTGCGGCACTAATACCCTGGATCAATGAATGAGCATACCTGTCTATTGTTGTACCTTGATAGACGGGCCAGGTGGAGATAAATCCGATGGTTGGTCGCCGTATTTTTTGATTGTGCATGGTTCAATCAATCGCTTCGTAATTGTATCATTTGAATTTACTGGAAAAATAATATATGCTTGCCGTTAAAAGCATGGGTAATGTGTCGATTTCCAATCACAAAAACAGTCTCTTCGCAAGCTGTTTTGATTTATACTATGAATAGTTTTTCAGGAGCAGCCCGGTATGACCGAAGCATCTACCCCTTATCTGAGCGACCCAACTGGACAGGAACATCCGTTGGGGAACCCCGTCACCCGCATGGGACGGGCGGTCGAAAACGAGATTGTGATCCTGGACAAGCGTTCCTCGCGCGAGCATGCGATTATCCGCCGGGAGGGGCGCAAGGTGCTTCTGGAAGACCAGGGTAGCACCAACGGGACGTATCTCAATGGGGAACGACTGCAGCAGGCTGTCCAGTTGCGAGACGGCGACCAGATCAAGGTCGGGGATGTTGCGTTCGTCTTCCACGACCCGGAGATGACTTCGGTGGAGACGCCTTTCCCGGAGTTGGATTTCAACCTTGAGTCTGCCGAAGTCCGCGTGAACCGGCGCTTGGTGCAACTCTCGTCCAAAGAGTTTGCGTTATTGGCGTATCTGTATGAAAATCGGGGGAAAGTTTGCTCCAAAGATGAGATCGGGCAGGTGGTCTGGAGCGAATACCAGCAAGGCATTTTTGATTATCAGATCGAAAACTTG
This sequence comes from uncultured Anaerolineaceae bacterium, assembly GCA_964560935.1. Classification (GTDB taxonomy): domain Bacteria; phylum Chloroflexota; class Anaerolineae; order Anaerolineales; family Villigracilaceae; genus JAABUE01. Next base: position 10,440 of record CAZLOC010000023.1, read on the forward strand.
GTGCGCCGCTTACGCACCAAGATCGAAAGCGATCCGAACATGCCGCAATTGCTGATCACCATGCGCGGGTTGGGATATAAGCTGGTGGGTTGAAAACTCGTGGGGTTCTGGTAGTGCGCTGTTAGCTAACGGATAGGTAAAAATTTGACGGGGGTGGTATTATCTGCACAGTTCGATGAAATAATGCTGGAGAAAGTCTGTGTCACCATTTACGCTTGAAGGCCAAACTCTCGGAAAATATCGTGTGCTCGAAGCGCTCGGGCGCGGCGGCATGGCGCAGGTCTATCGCGGCTACCACCCGCAACTCGACCGTTACGTGGCCATCAAGGTTTTGCGCGCCGACCTGGTGGAAGATGAAAAATTCTTGAAGCGTTTCCGCCATGAAGCGCATGCGGTCTCCGGGCTGCGGCACGCCAACATCGTGCAGGTCTTCGACTTCGATGTGCAGGATGATTACTATTACATGGTGATGGAGTTACTGGAAGGCGACACCCTGCGCGCCCGCTTGAACGAGTACCGGCTCAAGAAGCAGCGTATGCCGCTGGATGAGATCGTGCAGGTGCTGACGGATGTGTTGAACGGGCTGGAGTATGCCCACAGCGAAGGCGTCATTCACCGTGACATCAAACCCGCCAACATCATGCTGACCAAAAAAGGCCAGGCTGTGCTGACCGACTTTGGTATTGCCCAGATCATGGGCAGCACGCAGGCCACAGTCTCGGGCGCGCTGATGGGCACGCTCAACTACATGGCTCCCGAGCAGGGTTTGGAAGGTCAATGCGACGCCCGCAGCGACATCTACTCCCTGGGCATCGTGCTGTATGAAATGCTGACGGGATATACGCCCTTCGATGCGGACACCCCGCTGGCGATCCTGATGAAGCACCTCAACGACCCCCTGCCGCTGCCGAGCCAACTGGACCCGAACCTGCCCTCGTCTCTCGAGCAGGTCGTGCTCAAGGCGCTGTCCAAATCCCCCGCAGATCGCTACCAGAGCGCGGCGGAGATGTTGGCCGCACTGCAAAACCTGGCGAACAATCTGTCTGATGAGACGCGCCAGATGGTCTTGCCGCCGGAAGGGTATGCCCCGCAAGTGGTGTTCTCAGGCGACTCACGCCAGCAGATCGCGAACCGTCGTTTTGCCAGCGAGGATACTGATCTGGACATCCAGCCGGCTGTGTCAGATGGGAATAGGCCTTCCATAGTGGCGAGCAGCCCAAAAGGTCTCAATGCGATGCGCTTGAACCAGCTCATCGAAAACCCGCCCACAGCGTTGGGTGCTATCCTGACCAGCCTGGGATTGTTCTTGATCTTCAATATGTTCGCAGCGATGGTCGTCTCAGTGACCAGGCAGAACATTTACAACGTCGGTTGGGCCTTCGAGATCTATCTGGCGGCTGGCTTCTTCACCCTGTTGGCCTGGGCGATCAACAAGCCCTGGTTGCTGACCCCGGCCATCATCATCTTTGGGAATGCGGTTATTTTGTCGTATTGTGCCCTGACCGGGCGCTGGCAGGATTGGGTTTTCCTGTGGATGTTCGAGCCAATGATCGTTGCGGTTGCGATCTTGCTCCCGATAAGTTTGAAAAAGAACACAGAACGAAGTGTTTATTGGACCCGGGCGGGCAGTCTTTTGCTGACGGTTGTGGCTGTGCTGTTAGCTGTCAGTACTTGCTGGCTCTCCTTTATCATCAACCTGTTCACCTAAAACTGATTTTGTACTTGTATTCTTCCGAGCCACGGGCTGCCGCCTGATGGTGTGCTTCAAGACGCCTGTGGCCGGTACTAAACCAATGGAGGTCTCCTATGAAAGTTGAACGTTCTCTCTCCCTGATTTTCGGCCTGGCTTTGGTCGCAATTGGCGGGCTCAGCCTGCTAGGCAATACCCTGCTGGCGATGCAAGCCTGGCGCCTGTGGCCGTTGACGGTCATCATCGCTGGCATTGCGCTGACTATCCCCGGCTTCTTCGGTCTGGTACGTCGTGGGTTCGGTTCCTTCTTCATCCCTGGCATCCCGGTGTTGACGACAGGCGGTATTTTGATGTTTGCCAGTCTGTTCGACCGCTGGAGTGTCTGGGAGCTTGCCTGGCCGCTGGAAGTATTAGGCGTAGCAGTGGGATTTGCCCTGGCCGCCATCTTCATGCGTGTGGCCGGGCTGGCGATCCCCGCCATGATCATCGGCATCAACGGGTTAATGCTGGCCTTCTGCAACCTGACCGGTTTGTGGAGCGCCTGGGCCATCCTGTGGCCGATTGAGCCATTGTCTATTGGGCTGGGGCTGTTGATTGTGGGTGTCATCAAACGCTCATCCGGTACCAAACTGGCGGGCTTGATCCTGACCGGTATTGCGGGCGCAGGTTTCTTTATTGCTTCCTTTATCAGCATCCTCAACGATACCTTCTTGCGCTTCGCTGTCCCCGGAATGTTGATCCTATGCGGTTTGATCCTGGTTTCGGCGCGATGGCTGAAGCGTGCAGAGGTACCTTCTGAAGGGGTTGCGGAACCAGCAGGCTAAAGTTGTGATGAAGGATATCGCTAGATATCCTTCATCACCCAATGAATGTTGCCATGCCGGCAACATTGAAACAAGGAAAATCTGATGAAAAAGAAACTCTCTCTTACGGTGACCGGCGCTATCCTCCTGCTCTTGAGTGCCTGCGGGATGGCAGTAGTCCCAGGCTCGGGAAAAATCGTCGAGGAAGCGCGTGATGTGCACAGTTACAGCCAAGTTGTTTTCTCTGCCCCCGGCGAATTGACCATCGAACAAGATGGGCATGAAGGTCTGTTGATCGAAGCGGATGATAATTTGCTGCAATATATTTACACCAGCGTACAAGGTAATGTTTTATATATCTATGTAGAACCCAATGTAATCCAGTTGTATCCATCCAAACCCATTCGCTATACCTTGGATGTGGCTACGCTCACGCGTGTGACACTGAATGGATCAGGCGTTATCCGTTCGGATGAACTTATCGCCTCAAATCTGGACTTTGACCTGAACGGCTCCGGCGATATTTTGATTGCTGCCGTTAAGTCCCAAAACTCTACTCTTGATTTGGGCGGCTCGGGTGAATATCGTTTTGGCAGTTTTATGGCAGGCCAGTTTACAATCTCAGTGGATGGTTCCGGCGATATTGCCATGCAGGAAGTCTTCGTGAAAGCCGCCAATTTAGAGATTGATGGCTCGGGTAAATTGGCAGTGACAGATGTGATTGCTGATACCCTGAATGTAAAGATTGACGGTTCTGGAGATAGCACTCTGAACGGTGAGGTAAACCATCAGACCATCACCATCCATGGTTCAGGCAGCTACAACGCAGAAGATCTGCAAAGCCAGGTGACAACAGTCAAAGTAATCGGCTCTGGTGATAGCAAAGTTTGGGTAACTGATGAACTCAACATCACCATTGCAGGTAGCGGCGACATCACTTATCGAGGCAAACCTGCTGTCACACAAACTGTCACGGGGAGTGGCAATATCACCAGATTGGCCAGACAATAACCACAAAATCAATGAGCCCTCGCATTTGCGAGGGCTCATGTGTCTGGCAGTTAATCTTATTCCTCTCCGATCTGGTCGCGTTGGACCAGTCCGCGTTGCCAGGCGTAGACCGCCACCTGGGTACGGTCGGCAACATGTAACTTGCTCAGAATATTGCTCACATGCCCTTTGACTGTATTCTCGCTGATGACCAGTTTCTCAGCGATCTGGCTGTTGGTCATCCCATTGGCGATCAGTTTTAAAACATCCAATTCTCGCTCGGTCAGATCCGTGAAGAGCGGCTGGTCTTCGTCATATTCGCCGCGGATATTTTGCAGTACACGCGCAGCTACGCGCGGGTGTAACGTTACCTCTCCTTGCACAGCACGATGCAAAGCTTCAACCAACTTCTCCATTTTCATGTCTTTGAGAATATAGGAGATGGCTCCTGCTTTCAGAGCGGGGAAAATATGTAAATCTTCGTGGTAAGAGGTCAAAACGACCACCTGTGTACGCGGGCTGATTTTCTTGATCTGTCGCGTGCTTTCGACACCGTCCATACCCGGCATAATCAGGTCCAGTAAGACAATATCTGGGATCAATTCCGATACCAGTTCGATGCCTTCTTCACCTGAACTTGCTTCGCCAACCACCCGGAAATCGGGTAGCGTTTCGAGATAGGAGCGTACCCCTTTACGCACAACCTCGTGGTCGTCGACGATTAGAATTGTAATAGGCTCGGTCATGGCTGTCTCCTGTAAGGTTTACATCTACAAATGGCCATTCAATGGCGCAGTAATAACAACTTTTGTCCCGTGGCCTGCTTCACTTTCGATGCAAGCCCGTCCCCCAATACTTTCCGCACGTTCATTGATAATTCTTAATCCCATTCCGCTTGCTTTGGTTTTTGTATCGAACCCCAGGCCATTATCTTCCACTGTTACAGCAACGGACTCGGAATTGTAAACCAGAGAAACATTTACCTGGTCTGCCTGACTATGACGGGCAACGTTTGCAAGCGCCTCCTGGATCATGCGATAAATGGCCTGCTCTGTTTCCAGGGGCATGCGCTGGGCGTTTTGGATTACCAGGTTAATCATAACCCCATTTCGATTTTCCCACTCGAAAATATACTCTCGCAGGGTGGTTGCCAGCCCTTTTTCCTTCAAAGCCATTGGGTACATTTCCTGGATGAGGAAGGTCAACTCCTGGATGACTTCATACACCAGGTTTTCTGCCTCACCCAGATGTGACCATGCACTTGATGGGTCGCTTTTCAGGATGCCACTGACAGCGCCCAGTTGAGCCAGCGCCGCGAATGCTTTTTGCTTGGCGCTATCGTGCAAATCGCGCGCCACACGGTTGCGCTCCTCGATCACGGCCAGTTCCTTGGTTTGTTCAAAGAGTTGCATATTTTCGATTGAAAGCGCCGCGCGTTGTACCAGGGCGGTGAATAAGCGGGCTGTATCTTCTGTAATGGCTCCAGGACGGGTAAATGCGACGTTGAAGACGCCGATGACCTGCTCGTTAACCTTAATGGGTAGATTTACCAGTGAATGGATGCCTTCGGCAGCGATCGCAGCCCCGACGTCCGGCCTGAGCGCCTCCGGATCAAGCTCAGAAACGATAAGAGGCACTCCCGTTTCAAGGACCTCCCCGATCGTACCCTCCCCTTTATTGAAATGTAATACCTTCAGCGTTTCAGGCAAAAATCCATGGCTGACGCAAGGTATAACTTGCATTTGTTTCTCGTCCCATACGAAGACAACACCACGGTCGGCGTGAAGCATTTTAACTGCTACTTCTACAATCGCCTGGAATATCTGGTCGAGCGTTATGGCGCGAATGATCTTTTCGTCACCTGAATAAAGCGCCTCTATCTCTTCGGTGCGTTTCTGGAGGGCGCTGGTACGCTCGTGAATAGTAAGTTCCAGTTGCAAATTTCGGGTTTGGATGCTGTGCACACGTATGCGATAGGCCAAAAGCCCCAGGCTAATGATGGCTAAGGTAATTAATATGCGGAATGTCCATGTTTGCCAGAAGGGTGGGATGACTGTAATTTGAACGGGTTGAGCGCTTTCGTTCCATATACCGTCATTATTTGTGCCCATAAATCGCAAGGTATAAGTGCCGCCTGACAGGTTCGTGTATCGACCTTCCCGGCTGGTTCCTATGTAATTCCAATCCTTGTCGAAATCTTCCAGTTTATAAGCATATTGATTTCTGCCGGGCTCGGCAAAACTTAAAGCCGCAATCTCAAAAGCGAAATTGTTGTTGGGCCATCCTACATTGACATGGCTCAAAACTTCTGCTTGCGGCAATTCCGGATCCGGTTGCCCACCCGGGGTGAATGATGTCAGTATTACAGGAGGGGCATAGGTGTTGTCTTTCACTTCTGAAGGAAAGAAGGCGTTTAACCCGTTAATGCCGCCAAAATACATTTTGCCATCGAGTCCTTTGGCATAAGCGCCGATATTGAATTCATTGCTTTGCAAGCCATCGCTGACGGTGTAATTGCGGAAGGTTTCTTTCTGCGGATTGAAGCGGGAGAGGCCAAAATTGGTGCTAAGCCAGAGTTGCCCAAATTCATCTTCCAGAATGCCATAGATTACGTTGTTCGGCAAGCCATCTTTTTCTGTATAGTGTTGGAAAGTATTCGTTTCCGGTCGATAAAGGTTGAGACCACCTCCAGCGGTTGCTATCCACAGGTTGTTTTTCTTATTCTGGTAAATCGCCGTTATAGAATCGTCACTCAAACTTTGAGAATCTTCACGGTTACGCTGGTAACGCACAAAGGTGCCTGTCTCGCGATTAAATCGGTTCAGACCATTATCGAATGTGCCAATCCAAAGAACCCCATCTCTGTCTTCGTAGATTGAGGTGATATTGTTGCTACTGATAGTTTCTGGTTTGGTCAGATTATTTTGGTAATGTGCAAATTTTCCTGTGGAAGGGTCAAGTAGATCCAATCCACTCGCTGTCCCAATCCAAAGCAAACCTTTGCTATCTTGAAAGATCACTTGGACAGGCCCACCGGCCAAACTTTCCGGGTTGGCTGGATCATTAGTGTAGTGTGTGAAATTTGCAGACGAAGGGTTTCGACGCGAGAGCGCTTCCGCTGTTCCGACCCATAAGGCGCCGGTTTTGTCAACATAGACGGAATATATTTCGTTGCCGGGGAGGCTATTGGGGTTTTCTGGGTCATTCCGGTAATGGGTGAACAGGCCTAAGTGTGGATTGAAGCGGTTCAGTCCGCCTCCATAGGTGCCAATCCATATGTGTCCACTTGAATCGGCGTAGATTGGGAAGATATGATTTGCGCTAAGACTGTTGGGATTGCTAGGCTCATGATGGTAGTAAGCAAATTTACTCTGTCCCTTGTTGAATTTGTTCAGGCCGCCACCAAATGTCCCAATCCAAAGAACGCCGCCTCTATCTTCGTAGATTGAGAGAACAATGTTGTTGTTCAGGCTGGTCGAGTCGCTGGGATCATTTCGGTAGTGAATAAAGCTGTTGGTCTTGGAGTTGAAGCGATCCAGGCCTTCATTGGTACCGACCCAGAGCGTTTCTGAGCGGTCTATGTATAGACTTAGGATGGTATCACTTATCAGGCTGGAAGGTTCGAGTCTCAAATGTGTATAGTGAGTAAAGCTGCTTTCGCTGGGTTTAAAGCGTTGCAAGCCCTCGTAGGATGCGAGCCACAAGTCTCCGTTTCGGTCTTCTATAATACTCTTTATGCTTTTGCCTTTGATCGCGGAGGAGTTTTTAGGGTCATAAATGTAAGAGATGAAGTTTTTTGTGGCTGAGTTGAAGCGATTTAGTCTTCCATCCTCTGTTCCAATCCACAGGATACCCCGGCTGTCCTCGAACAGGGTTGCGACGAGATTGCTGGATATGGTTGTGGAAACGTCAGGGTCGCTGTTAAACCTTTGGAACTGGCCAGTTTGGCGGTCTAGCAGGTTTAACCCGTAGTTTGTGCCAACCCATAATTCACCTTTTTTATTTTCCAGGATGGCCGTTACGTTATTACTGGATATGCTTTTGGGATCTTTCGGGTCGTGCAGGTAGTAAGTAAATTTTCCTGTTGCAGGGTCGTAGCGATTTAAACCACCCTGGCGAGTACCAATCCAGATGTATCCCTGGTTATCTTCAAAAAGAGATGTAATCCAGCGGTCACTGATACTGACGGGGTTGTTAAGGTCTGGCCGAAATACCTTGAATGTGTAGCCATTGTAACGGTTGAGACCATCTTCTGTTCCAATCCATAAAAACCCAAATTGATCCTGTAGGATTGCAAGAACCGTGCTTTGAGAAAGTCCGTCTTCCAGTCCCAGACTTTCGAATCGCAGGGCGCCGCTTAGGTTGGGGGGTGGTTCTGCCCGGGTAACCTTTTGTGGAATGGTCACGGTAGGTGCAAGCGATATTTGCGTAGGCGCGTTGACAGGTCTCAAGCCACTACAGGCTGCGATTAACAGGCCAAGGGCTGAACTTATTAAACCAATCCGTGCCTTTCTGATACACATCCTCATTGCTCTTATATTATATGTTTATTTCGCGCATCTGGTACAAATACAGTATAAACGGAAGCTGGGCAATGTCTTTGCATCGCTGGGACGAATTACCCTCCCCCTGCGGGAGGGTTTTGTATGGAATTTCATCCCTCGCCGGGATGGTTATCAAATTATTTTTGACAGTGCCGCAGAGGGAGTTTTACTCCCAGAGAGGATGGAAGCGTAACCATCCCTTAGAGGGGCTGGAAACCCGTTTAAAGGCTCGTGTTTTTCAATACGATTTTCCGTAATATCAAATTGTCAAATTAAAAGTATCCGCCTCAAGAAAGTGCCTCGGATGGACTTGCTAAATTTCCTTTCTTCTCCTCATAGAATAGGGAAAGCGCCCGGCAACAAGAGAGAAGTCAGTGTGCGGCTGATCGCTCTCCCCGTAGAAGCTAGAGGCATCCGGCATTCGGGAAAACGGTCAGTGTGCGGCTGGCCGTTTTCCAAATCAGGGCATAGTGAATGCGTCTAAATAACAGACAAACCAATGTATGTCGTCTTTTTGAACAAGATTTTGCGAAGAAGGAGGTGCACTTCACTTTGATCCAGAATATGAATTTCCCCTATAAAACCAAATAATAAGAGGAGATAAGAATGAATCGAAAAATGCTGTACACCCTTTTTAGCCTGCTCATGATCGCCGTTATTGCTTTGGGCGCTTGTGCTCCCCAGCAACAGGTTACAGAGGAACCGCAACCGGCCATGACCGAAGAGCCGGCTGCACCAGTCGATGAACCGGCTATGACAGAAGAACCTGCTGAGCCAGCCGCGCCGATGACAGAACGCCGAGGCGGCTGGCTGGATGAGATCGATGTCTCAGTGGTTGCGGGGGAATCTGCGATTTCTCAACTTCAAGCAGGCGCAATTGACATGTATTCCTATGGCTTGGCCTCGGATATCTATCCCGCAATCAAAGAAGCAGGCCTGCCTTATGCACAGTCTTTCGGTGGGAGTTACTCTATCATGTTCAACCCCGCCGTTTTCACCGACACCACCGTCTTGAACCCATTTTCCAACCGTAAAATACGCGAGGCAGTGAACTGGTTGATCGACCGCGATTACATTAATCAGGAAATCTACGCTGGCGGCTCTCTGCCAAAGTTCTTTGCCATTACAACACAGTTAGTGGAATATACTGCCCTGATCGATACGGCGCGCGCGCTGGAAAGCAAGTATGCCTATAACTTGGATAAGGCCAAAGAGGTCATCACCGCAGAGATGGAGTCTATGGGCGCAGCGCTGGGCGCGGATGGGAAGTGGCAATATAACGGTGAACCAGTTGTGTTGATTTTCCTCATCCGTTCCGATGGCGACGGCACGCGCAAGCCGATGGGTGATTACGTAGCAAACCAGTTGGAAGCTGTGGGTTTCACAGTGGACCGTCAGTATAAGACTTCCTCGGAAGCTGCCCCGATCTGGATCGGGTCGAATGCGCCAGATGGCCTGTGGAACCTGTATACGGCTGGCTGGCTTCCGTCTGGACTAACGCGGGATGAAAAGGGACAAATCCAGCAAATGTACCTGAATAGTAGTGTCCAGGGGATCGAGCCATTCATTTCCAATGTGTCGGATCCTGAGTTCCAGTCACTTGGGGATAAACTGAATCAGGGCGCCTTTGGCACCTTGGAAGAACGCCAGGCGATGATGGCCAAGGCGCTAGAACTTTCGCTCCAGGATTCCCTGCAAGTGTGGACCATCGAACAGGTGCAATATTCGCCCTTCAACGACAATGTCCAGGTAACGTATGACCTGGGCGCAGGCATCGAAGGCACGTATATGGGCGCTTACAATCTGGGCTTCAAAGGCCAGGAGGGTGGAACCATGAAGATCGGTACCGCTGACCTGTTCACTGAACCATGGAATACGATTGCTGGCGGTAACTGGGTCTGGGATTCCAACATTATACGTGCCACATCTCAGGGCACAACTGTGATCGTGGGCGGTGGCGGCTTGATGGGCGATCCCTATACAGGTCTGGCCTGGCCGCAGCGTATCGAGAGCGCTGAATTGACATATAAGAAAGGCTTGCCGATCACCCAGAACCTGGACTGGTTGACGGTGGAAACTGTTGACCAGATCGATGTCCCGGCTGACGCGTGGGTCGACTGGGATGCAACTACCCAGACGTTCATCACCGCTTCAGAGAAATTCCCTGAGGGTTCGACTGCCAATACCAAGAGTGTCGTTACCTACCCGGCGGATCTGTACGATACGGTGAAGTGGCACGATGGCAGCAATATTTCTGCGGGTGATTTCGTGATGTCGTTCATCGAACTCTTCGACCGCGCCAAGCCGGAAAGCGCCATCTATGACGAATCCTATGTGCCCAGCTTCGAATCTGTCCTGGTCGGGTTGAAGGGCATCCGTATCACTTCCACTGATCCTTTGGTGATCGAGTATTACTCCGACCTGTACAGTGCGGATGCAGAACTGAATATCATCCCGTTCTGGCCGATTTCTCCCACCGGTCTTTCCGGTGAGAATAGCTGGCCAATCCTGGCCATCTCGAACCTGGCAGAGGCAAATGGCGAACTGGCATACTCTTCCGACAAGTCCGATCTGGAAGAGATCGAGCGCACCAGTTGGGTAGGCGGGCCGAGCATGGAGATCCTGTCCAAATACTTGGACCAGGCTGCGGCTGAAACGCATATCCCATACGAGCCTACTCTTGGTCAGTACGTAACCGAGGAAGAAGTTGCTGCACGCCTTGGGCGTCACGCAACGGTAGCGCTGGCCCTTGGAACTGAAATTGAAAGCGTAAGCCGGCGCAGGTTCCTTCCCCGCCCAAAGGACGTTTCGCAGACAGATAGGCCTGCCTTTTTCACGCGACGACATGAACGGCATCGTCGTTCCGACGGGGATATTGATATCGGCGATTTCGGCGGTGGCTGCGGCAGCGAATAGGTCATCAATATTTCCCTGCCAACCCCACTGG
>CAZLOC010000024.1:0-21193 GCA_964560935.1 uncultured Anaerolineaceae bacterium
ATACTGCGCGATATTGGTATCCTGGAACTCATCCACCAGTACGTGCTTGAAGCGTTGGGCATATTTCTCGCGTACTTCAGGGTTATCTTCCAACAGACGTGCGGTGTAGACCAGGATGTCGTCGAAATCCACGGCGTTGCTGGCGATCAATCGCTTCTGGTACTCGACATAAATCCGCTTCACCACTTCATCGCGATATGTATTGGTGGGGTATTCGTCCGGGCCAATCAGTTCGTTTTTGGCGTTGGAAATGGCCGCATGCACGCTGTGCGCTCGATACAGCTTTTCGTTAAGGTTGAATTCGCGGATAATACTCTTGACGAGCCGTATTTGGTCGTCGGCGTCGAAAATGACGTAGTTGGCCTCCACAGGCAAAAGGTCCGCTTCGCGGCGCAGGATCCGTGCACAGGTGGCATGGAAGGTGCCGAGCAGCATGCCCTGAGTGGCCTGTTCCCCCAGCAGGTTGTTAACGCGCGCATCCATCTCTCTCGCCGCTTTGTTCGTAAATGTAACGGCCAGGATTTGATATGGGCGCACCCCCTCATAGGCGATCAGATAGGCGACGCGCTGGGTTAATACGCGCGTCTTACCGGACCCGGGGCCTGCCAGCACCAAAACCGGCCCCCCCCCCGCTGTGACAGCCCGTCGCTGTTGGGGGTTGAGTTGCTCTAAGAAGTCCATAAGAGAATAGAGAATAGAGAGCAGTCCCAGTTGAAGCTATTCTCTATTCTCCAATCATCTGTTCTCTAAAGTTCCGATGTGCAGTTGGGGCAGCGAGTGGCTTTTATGGCAATGGTTGTGAAGCAATAAGGGCAATCTTTGGTGGTTGGCTCAGGCGTTGGAACAGGCTCTTCCTTTTTCTTGGTTGCATTAGCGGCTTTGACGATTATGAAGATGGCGAAGGCAATAATGAGGAAGTCAACAACAGCCTGGACGAATGCACCCCACTTAACAACTGCCTCCCCTACAGTGAAAGCCAGTTCAGAGAAATTGACCCCACCCAGCAACAGGCCAATCAACGGCATCAGGATGTCGTTAACCAGCGAAGCGATGATTTTTCCAAATGCGCCCCCAATGATAACGGCGACAGCCAGATCTAGCACATTGCCGCGCATGACAAACTCTTTGAATTCCTTTAACATTTCACCTCCTTGCAAGCAGATAATTGTGGTTGCACTGTATTCTATCTTTAGCAGGATACTGTTGTCAACGGATTTGAAAATTTGCCAAAAAATTATCCCTGGTATTTGCATTCCTGACACAAAGATGAAAACCCTACCCGGGTGGTATCCCAAGCCAATACTGTGGTAGTATTTTAACCAGTACTCCAGTAGGGTTTTTTCTACCTGCTACTTACCTGCGTTCACCCTACGGGTGGAGTACTGTTGACGACCTTGTAGAATTGGGTATAATCTAAAATGCTCCGCTCTAATAGATACCTAGTTCCGCACAAACTAGTCGTTCACTATAATCATTTCACAATAGAAAAGGATTCCCGCGGATGCCTGATCTCTTACTAGATGTTCAAGGTCTTGAAACACAATTCAAGACCTCAGATGGGGTTGTACACGCAGTCAATGGGGTTTCGTTCAATTTAGCCGAAGGTGAAACCTTAGGCATGGTGGGGGAAAGCGGTTGTGGCAAGAGCGTGACCATGTTGTCGTTGCTGCGCCTGATACCGTCACCGCCTGGAGAAATTACGGCAGGAAAAGCTATATTCTTCAATCAAGATTTGTTGAAGCTCTCCAACGAGGAGATCCGTTACGTGCGGGGCGCGCAAATCAGCATGATCTTTCAGGATCCGATGACTTCTTTGAATCCGGTATTGACCATAGGTTTGCAATTGGAAGAGCCGCTCATGCTGCACCTTGGCATGAACAAAAAACAAGCCCGCGCACGAGCAGCCGAACTGCTTGGCATGGTGGGTATCCCAAAGGCAGCGGACCGCCTTGGAGATTACCCACATCAGTTTTCAGGTGGCATGCGCCAACGTGTCATGATTGCAATGGCGCTCTCTTGTAGTCCGCAAATTTTGATTGCAGACGAGCCAACCACTGCGTTGGATGTGACCATCCAGGCTCAGATTGTGGAGTTGATCAAGCGTCTGCGGGACGAACTCGGCATGGCAATCATCTGGATCACACATGATCTGGGTGTGGTAGCAGGCATCGCGCAGCGCGTTGTTGTGATGTATGGTGGGTTTATTATTGAAGAAGCCCCGGTAAATGAGTTGTACGCTAATCCTCAGCATCCGTACACGATCGGGTTGTTAGGCAGCCTGCCTCGTGTGGATGAGACGGAGCGCCACCGCCTGTTCTCCATTGATGGTCTGCCCCCGACACTATATGAGAAACCGAAGAATTGTCCGTTTGCGCCGCGTTGCAAATGGGCAGTTGAACGGTGCTGGAATGAAAACCCGCCTTTTGTAGAGATTGATACCGGGCATCGTTTGGCTTGTTGGGTGGATGTAAAAACTGGGAGAGAACGCTAATGACCGCCAACAATGTTTTACTCAGCGTTGATAATTTAGTCAAACATTTTCCGATTACAAGGGGGATCATCTTCCAAAAGCAAGTTGCTGCGGTCCATGCTGTTGACGACATCTCCTTCGATATTCACAGAGGCGAAACACTAGGGCTTGTAGGGGAATCTGGCTGTGGAAAGTCCACGACCGGGCGGACGATCTTGCAGCTTTATCGCCCCACTGCCGGTTCTGTTGTGTTTGATGGAGTCGATCTTGTAGCGCTGCGCGGTGAAGACCTTCGAAAAATGCGCCGAAAGATGCAGATGATCTTTCAAGACCCATATGCCAGCCTGAATCCTCGTATGACCGTTGGTGAGATCATAGGTGAGCCGCTGGTTGTGCATAAAGTTGCGCATCAAAAAGAGATCAATGAACGTGTAGAACACTTACTTGAATTGGTTGGACTGAATCCCGCCTTTGCAAATCGCTATCCGCATGAATTCTCTGGGGGACAGCGCCAACGCATTGGTGTAGCGCGTGCGCTTTCTTTGCAACCATCTTTAATCATCTGTGATGAGCCGATTTCGGCTTTGGATGTGTCCATCCAAGCACAAGTTGTCAACCTGCTCGAGGATTTGCAGAATCAGTTCAACCTGACTTACCTGTTTGTGGCCCATGACTTGTCTATGGTGCGGCACATCAGCGATCGCGTAGCAGTCATGTATCTGGGCGTGATCGTCGAACTTGCCAGTCGCGATGAAGTGTATTACCACCCTCTACACCCGTATACACAGGCTCTGTTATCAGCGGTTCCCATCCCGGATCCGGTGGCTGATGCGAAGCGACAGCGTGTCATCCTGCAAGGTGATGTGCCCTCGCCCGTTAATCCCCCGTCAGGCTGTCGATTCCGCACTCGGTGTCCGATCGCGGAATCGATGTGCGCTGAAACACGCCCAGAATTCCGCGAGATCGAACCTGGGCACTTCGTAGCCTGTCATTTTGCAGAGAGATTTTTATAGGAAACCATGGAAGGAGGTGATTATCCTAAAGGAAGATGTGTAAAAACTCAACCTACCTTGTGTACGTGTCCAATCTAAACTTAACTAAATCGTGAGGAGAAGAAAAAAATGCGTAAGCTTTTCATAACTTTAAGTATGTTGATCGCCCTCAGCATGGTACTCGCAGCCTGCGGTGGTGCCGCTCCCGAAGCGCCTGCTGAACCGGCTGCGCCTGCTGAACCGGCTGCCCCGGCTGAACCGGCTGCCCCTGCCGAACCAGAACCGGAACCCGAGGAACCGGCCATGGAAGGCCCCAAGGTTCTGTATGGGAATTTCGGCCCTGGTGATGTGCCGTCCCTCGATCCCGCTGTCGCTGAGGATACCTCTTCCATCCAGGTCATCGAAGAGACCTTCATCGGTCTGACCAACCTCAATGAAGAGACCAGCGCCACCGAACCCGGCATGGCTACTGCCTGGGAAGAGACCACCAACGACGATGGCTCTGTGACTGTGACCTTCAACCTGCGCAACGATGTACCGTGGGTGCGCTTTAACGGTGAAGCAGTCGAGACCGTCAAAACCTGCGACGGCTCGGCTGACCGCATGGTCACCGCCCAGGACTTTGCCTATGGCATTATGCGCAACCAGGCCCCCGCCAACGCTTCCCCGTATGCTTACTTGCTGGGCTTCGTCCTGAAAGGCGCTGCCGAATTCAATTCCGGCGAGACCGATGATTTCTCGACCGTTGGCGTTGAGGTCGTTGATGATTACACCCTCAAGCTGACCTTCCTGGCGCCGACTGCCTATAATACCCAGATCGCCGGCCTGTGGGTTGCACGCCCGCAGCCTCAATGGGTCATCGAAGGCGATGACTGCACTGAAGCCCGCGGTGAACGCTGGACCGAGCCCGGCTTCTTCCAGAGCTATGGCCCCTTCACCATGAGTGAATGGATCCATGACTCAGAGTTGACCATAGTCAAGAACCCCTTCTGGCCCGGCACCGATGAGATCCCGGTCTCCAAGATCGACGCAGTTACTTTCTCGATGCTGGATGATACCGTTTCCTTTGCCGAATATGAATCTGGCAACATGGACTACAGTCCCGTTCCTTTGGCTGACATCGATCGCGTAAAGGCTGATCCGGTTCTGTCATCAGAACTGGTGATTGCGCCGGTACAGTGCACCTACTACTACGGCTTCAACACCCGTGCTCCGTTTGTGGATGATGCGCGCGTTCGTCGTGCGCTGTCCATGGCGGTTGACCGCCAGAGCTTGATCGACAATGTGACCAAGGGCGGCCAGACACCCGCACAGTGGTTCTCACGTCCCGGCCTGGCTGCTGCCCCGACTATGGAATCCCATCCCGATCTGGGCATCAAGTACGATCCTGAGGCTGCCAAGGCTGAACTGCAGTCTTACCTGGATGAGAAGGGCCTGACTGTCGCAGATCTCGACCTGACCTTGATGTTCAACACCTCCTCCGGCCACCAGACGATCGCTGAAGCCATTCAGCAAATGTGGAAGGATGCCCTGGATGTGGACGTCAAACTCGTCAACCAGGAATGGGCAGTCTATCTGGAAACCGTTGATAGCCTCGCTACCCCGCAGATCTTCCGCCTTGGCTGGTGCCTGGACTACCCGGATGCCAATAACTTCATCCGTGAGGTCTTCGCTTCGGGTGGCAATGCCAACGCGGTCGACGACGCTGGCGAGCCCTCGGGTGGTATCATGTGGAAGAATGATCGCTTCGAGGAACTGGTAACAACAGCTGCGCTCGAGACCGATCCCGCCAAGCGTCTGGAAATGTACGCCGAAGCTGAGCAAATTCTGGTTTACGACGACGCTGTAATGATCCCGATCTACTGGTACACTCGCGTTACGGTCACCAAGCCGTACATCACCCGCACCTTTGGTGTCGGCGGTCACGAAAAATTCGAGAAGTGGGACATCCTGCCTCACTAACTCAGGTGTGACGTTTTGATTGGAGGGGAGCAATTGCTCCCCTCCAATATCTAACGCAGGCAGGTACTGGAGGTTTATTATGGGCCGTTACATTGCTCGCCGATTGATTTATATGGTGTTGGTTGTGTTGGTTGTCTCGGTCATTACGTTTGGCCTGATGCACGCCGTTCCGGGGGGGCCTTTCTCACGTGAGAAGAAGTTGCCGGCAGAGACCGTCAAGGTCTTAAATGAGCGCTATCATTTGGACGATCCTTTATGGAAACAATATACAACTTATATCTATAATGTCTTAATCCCGCACGTCACCACCACCCCGCCGAGTAATTCACTCATGGATGATCACATGTTTAATGTAAAGATTGGCTCAGTCTGGATCCGCTGGATGAACTTCGGCCCGTCTTATAAATCTCGCAGCCGTACTGTCAATGATATCTTCCGGGATAACCTGCCTATCTCGGCCCAACTGGGGACGATGGCGCTTATCATCGCCGTCTTGATCGGTATGCCTTTGGGTGTGATGGCGGCATTGAAACAAAATACCATGATGGATTACTTCGGGATGGGGGTAGCGATATTCGGCGTTTCGGTCCCGGTGATTGTATTGGGGCCTATTCTCGTGTGGGTATTTGGAGTGGCCTTGAAATGGTTCCCGGTGAGCGGCTGGGGGGCAAAACCACCCTACCTGTTAGGTTTCCTGCCTTCCAATTATAACTGGGACTTCTTCAAATACGCGGTTATGCCCTCGGTCGCATTGGGCCTGGGTTCGTCAGCGGTGATCGCCCGCCTGACGCGTGCCAGCCTGCTGCAGACCGTGCGCGAGGATTATATCCGCACAGCCCGCGCAAAAGGCCTGCATGAAAGGGTGATTATTACACGTCACGCTTTGAAAAATTCGTTGATCCCGGTCGTGACAATTCTTGGGCCCCTGTTTGCTGCGTTGGTGACGGGTACATTTGTGACCGAGTTGATCTTCGGCATCCCGGGCATGGGCAAGTATTTTGTGACCAGCATTACCAACCGGGATTATCCGGTCATCATGGGGACCATCCTGCTCTACGCTGTTTTCCTGGTGGTGGCCAATTTATTGGTTGATATTGTATATGCCTATCTCGATCCCCGTATTCGCTACGATTAGTCATTTAGGAGGTGAACAATGGCAGAGACAAGACTAGAATCAGAAACCCTCGGCTCAGCCGGTATGCCGCTCACGCAGAAACGTGAAAGTCTGTTTCAAGATGCATTCAGGCGTTTACTTCGTAACCGAGCGGCGGTCATGGGTGGCACCATTATCCTCCTGCTCATCTTGATGGCGGTGTTTGCTCCGTTGGTTGCACTTAAATCTTTTGAAGTCCAGGTCCTGGTAGACCAGAACAAGGTCCCCGAGTGGGTTTTAAAAGTCTTCCCAACCATGCAGCCCTATGCCGAGATCTCTAACGATTACCCTCTTGGGGCAGATAGGGTTGGGCGCGACCTGTTCAGCCGCATCGTCTATGGTGCACGCGTATCACTGGCTGTAGCATTTATTGGCCCTTTGATCAGCCTGCTTATCGGTGTCATTTACGGCAGTATCTCGGGCTATTTTGGTGGCCGGGTGGATAACATCATGATGCGCATTGTAGACGTATTGTACGCCTTCCCAAGCCTGCTCTTCATCATCTTGTTGATGGCTTTCTTCCGTTCGACCATCTCGGATATCCAGCCGGGTACGTTTGCATATTATGTCAGTAAGCTGGATGAGAATATGGGGGGTATGTTTTTCATCTTTGTGGGCATTGGTTTGACCGCCTGGGAGACCATGGCCCGTCTCACTCGCGGGCAGGTACTTTCGATCCGGGAGAAAGAGTTCATCGAGGCAGCGCACACGATTGGCGCATCGAATCTACGCATTATGTTCCGGCACATCTTACCGAATATTGTTGGTCCTCTGGTTGTTGCCGAAACATTAGCCATACCAGGATATATCTCAACCGAAACATTCCTTTCATTCATCGGCCTGGGTGTCAATCCGCCGACCCCCTCCTGGGGCTCGATGATCTCGGATGGCTCTTCGGTGATTCGTTCGTACCCGAATCAGACTATCTTTCCCGCGCTGGCGCTTGCCATTACCATGTTTGCTTTCAACTTCCTTGGGGATGGGCTGCGTGATGCGCTGGATCCTCGCCTGCGCGGAACGCAATAGGCGAAAGATATCTCAGGTCTAAAGTAGCTTGAAGACAGGATTCAGAAAACGCTATGTTTCTGAATCCTGTTACATTATTTTGGTATGAAAATCGGTTGACTAGTTTACCCGTAGAGTCATGAGGCGTCCATGCAAAAAAGCTCCCCTTCCCTCCCAATCCTGGCTGTCCTAGCTATTGTAGCGACCCTGGGAATATCGAGTTGGATATCGCCGGGCACGATTGTCCCGCTTCAACAAGAACCCCCAACCCCTACGCTTATAGCTATGACGCCTACCGAGGATAGTTGGATCATTGTTGATCTACCAGAAGATGCTACTCAACTCGAGTATGGAACAGAAGTATACCGCTTGGTATGTAAAGCCTGCCACGGCGACAAGGGGCAGGGCCTGACCGACGATTGGCGCGCCCAGTGGGCGCCAAAGGATCAAAATTGCTGGCAATCCAAATGTCATGCCCTTAACCACCCGCCTGACGGCTTTTATATGCCACAGGTCCCGGCAGTGCTTGGTCAACCGATCAGGAACTTCGGGACAGCGCTAAACCTCTACACTTATAACCATCACTTCATGCCCTGGCATGATCGTGGCAGCATGACAGAAAAAGAGTCCTGGAGTGTCACCGCATATATTTTGAAGATAAATGGCATCGATCCGGGCCCCGATCTCAATGCCGAAACCGCTGCGAATATCGATTTGAGCGTTATCGACCCAAATCTTGGCCCTACTCCTGTCCCACCCTCCCCGGAAGCACAACCCGCACCAGTACTGGAGAATACCCCCACCCCGGTGCCGACGCTTGGACATGAGAATCAAAATGCCAATGCAAAAGTCCAGCAGTGGATTTTACCGGTCGCTCTGCTGATTGTCCTTATCGTTGTGACAGCCCTACTGCTGCGTAGACGACCGGCGGAATAATCGCAGGTAAAAACGAATTCAAAAGCGCTTCATCGGCTGACCTCCAACCTGCTGCCGTTATCGATGGCAGACCAACCCAATCTCTCTTCGCATAAATGGATCAGACGATCCATTTTTGCTATTGGGCGGAATCTCGTTTTTATGGCATACTTTGAGGACGAACCATCCCAATGAAAAGGGACATAACCATGACTTACCAGCCAGTAAAACGTAACCTGTTGCCGTTATTCTTGCTTATCTTTCTCCTTTCTGCCTGTCAGGTTCCATTGGGAGCAAAGACACCTACTTCTACACCGGAACTACCTCCTACTCCTATCCCGACGCCGACTCCGTTCCCGCCACGTACACTGACAATCTGCCTGGGCGCAGAGCCCAATACCCTCTACCCTCTCGGGGGACCAAACGCAGCCGCCCGTAGCGTGCTTGAGGCCATCTACGACGGCCCAATAGATGTGATTAAGTACCAGTACCAGCATGTTATCCTCAGGAAAATTCCTAGCATCGACAGTGGGGATACCTTGATCGATCCGGTCCCGGTTGAAACAGGTGATTCAATCGTAGATGCCGATGGAAACCTGGCTTTTCTGGAGACAGGTCTGCGTGTGCGCCCGGCGGGTTGTCGCAGTGACGATTGCGCCATCGAATACGACGGTACCAGTTCCCTTGAGATGGACCAGATGATCGTCAACTTCAGCCTGCTTGAAGACCTTGTCTGGTCCGATGGTGAACCACTCACTGCCGAAGATTCGATCTTTGCTTATAACCTGGCCAAAGATGAAGATACGCCCGGCTCTAAGTTCATCTTTGACCGCACTCAAACCTATGAGGCAACCGACGAGACCACCCTCCAGTGGTGGGGTATACCTGGCTTCATTGATCCGACGTACTACGCTAATTTTTGGGCGCCGCTCCCCAAACACGCCTGGGAAAGTTTTGCGGCTGCAGAACTGTCTCAGATCGATGTTGCCTCTCGTACGCCCATTGGCTGGGGGCCGTACGTGCTCCAGGAGTGGGTCGCTGGCGACCATCTAACCCTCACAAAGAATATCCGTTATTTCCGCGCCGATGAAGGTTTGCCTGTCTTCGATACCCTGATTTTCCGTATCGTACCCGACCCCAACGCTGCCATGAGCGATCTGGTCGCCGGGAAATGTGACCTGCTCGACTCCACCATCAACCTGGACGGCCAGTTATCTCTCTTGCTCCAGATGCAAACAGACGGGCAGGCCCAGGCGCTGACCACCAGGACCAACACCATCGAATGGCTTGGGCTTGGCGTCACACCCGCTTCCTATGATGACGGTTACACCACCTCTCCACCGCTCGACCGCCCGGACTTCTTCTACGACCAGCGTACCCGCCAGGCCATTGCCATGTGCCTCGACCGTCAAAAGGTTGTGGATACGGTGCTTTTTGGACTGTCGGTTGTCCCGAATACGTATATCTCACCCGATCACCCTCTGTATGACTCTACGGTTGCGCCCTATCCTTACGACCCCGCCCAGGCCAATCGCATCCTTGAGCAGGTCGGTTGGATGGACCTGGACAACGATCCCTCGACGCCTCGACAGGCCCAGGGTGTCCTGAACGTTCCGCCGCTCACGCCGTTCGTCTTGAACTACTACACCAGTTCAGCTACCCAGCGCCGACAGGTCAGTGAGATTCTGGCTCTTTCGCTGGGCCAGTGTGGCATCGGTGTCAATATCACTTATTTCTCTTATATAGATCTTTACGCCGAAGGCGGGGCAGGCGGGCCTTTGTTTGGTCGCAGCTTCGACCTGGCGGAATATGCCATGGGCAGTTCCAGCCTCGAGCCATCCTGTACCTGGTACACCACGGAACAGATACCGACCGAGGCCAATAACTGGGTAGGAGCAAATTTGACCGGCTATAAAAGTCTTGAATTTGATGCCGCTTGTGTTAAGGCGCAACAACAGACCCCCGATGACGCCGCTTACCGTGAAGCCTATCAACAAACCCAGTCCATCTTCTCGTCCGACTTGCCGGCCATCCCGCTATACTTGCGCCTGAAAGTGGCTGCTTCCCGCCCGGATATGTGCGGCTTTGGCCTCGACCCAACCGCTAATACGCTCTGGAACATCGAGTCTCTGGATTACGGCACCAACTGCGCGCCATAGGTTTTTCTTTTGCCATGCGGTCTCTCCGTTTTTTGCTGCTTGCCGCTCTCTTGCTGGCCGCCTGTACAGCCACACCGGAGCCGCTTCCTACATCGGTACCTACAAACGCAACTGTTCCCGCTACGCCCACTCCTCTCCCGCAGCGCGAGCCCTTGTTGCGGGTCGCCGTTTTGGGTGAAGCGACCACCACTAACGTTTGGACTTTGTTCGACGAAACGGGCGCTGATTACTGGAATTATGCGACTCAAGCCGACTATTGGCCGCGTCTCTACCACCTCGCGCCTCCTTCGTTGAGCTTGGAGCCTGCTGCCGCCAAAGGAGAGCCCACTTCCCTTGTATGTGATGCCGCCACCTGCACAGCGACGGTCAGCCTACAACCCAACCTGACCTGGACGGACGACTCTCCCCTCACCGCTGAGGATGTGGCTTTTACAGCCAACACAGCCTTGGGTTTTCAGCTTAGTCTTAACTGGCGTCAGGCCTACAACCCGGATGTACTTGACCATGTTGAAGCGCTGGATGAGAGCACGGTCAAGTTTTATTTCAAGGGCACGCCCACTGTTGCCGACTGGCAGTATGGGGTTCTGCAGGGACCGATTCTCAACCAGGCTTACTGGCAGCCGCGCATTGTCAATGCTGTCGAACTACTCCCAGATGCGACATTATTGCCAACCATCCGAGAGCTGGAAAGTGAGTTTGCCGACATGCGGTCCCAAGTGGACAGCCTGAATCTCTCGCTGAACAGCATGGCTCCAGCCAGTACGGTGTATCAGGATACATCCAGGCAGGCGCAAGGATTGCAGGAAGAATTGAATAGCGTTTATAACAAACTCGAAAAGAGTCGTACTGAATACGAGACGAAGCTGACCGAAGCGCGCGCAGCCCTGTTTGCGTTGGCCAATACAAACGAACCAACTCTGGGACCGTGGTGGTTCGAGAGCCGTATCGAAGGGAACTTTGAAAACCAGGCCAATTTGGGCACGCCCTTTGGCGATCCCTGGTTCGACAATGTCCGCTACATCACCTATCCCAATGAAGCGGCGGCTGTGAGCGCTTTGCTCAACGATGAGGTCGATGTGATTTTGACGCCTGCCGGGTTGTCATCCGATTCTGTTGCTCGGTTGGAAAATACGCCCGAAATAACGCTCAGTCGCAATGTGACGCGTAGCGCACGTTTCCTGGCTTTCCACCATGCCAATCCATATCTGGCAGATCCGGCCTTGCATCAGGCATTGGCCTGTATGATTAATCCGCAAACGATGGCCGAGGAATTGAACGGAGAGGTTGCTCCACTGGCCGGTTTTGTGTTGGACGATTTCTGGCAAAATAAGGAGGCCTCCCTGCCATGCGCAGGGATAGCGAATCATATGCGCCTGGCAGAAGCCATCAGACTCTTGAAAGCGGCAGGTTATACCTGGAGCGAAGAGCCCACAGCGGATACAGCAGGCAAGGGACTTAAAGCTCCTGATGGTACCTTGTTGCCGCAACTTTCTTTGCTTTCGCCTACCTATGCGGTGGATACCCAGCGGGCCGAAGCTGCTGTTTATATCGCCCGACAGGCACATTTGCTTGGATTAGAGTTGGATGTGCGTTTGAGCGACGCAGATGAATTGCTGTACGAGGTTTATGGTTCTGGAAACTATGATATGGCCTTGTTGGGCTGGCGCTTGAGTGCTTACCCGGCTTACCTGTGTGAATGGTTCACGCCGTCAGAGGAGAATCCGTTTGCTTATAACGGAAGCAGCCTGATGTCCGTGTGCGATGCGTGGGGGCAGACCAGCGATTTGGAAGGGGCAAGGGCTCACGTGTCCGAAATCCAATCCATTCTGATGCAAGACTTTCCCCTCATCCCGTTATATACGGGCGTGCGCGTCGATGCTTATCGAAATATTCGTTATCCGTTTGACAATGTAGTTGATGGCCTTTCAGGATTGTATGCCGCGCCTGCGCTAGCGATCCCAAATCCGTAACGAGAACAATTGAATCTTTGCTATAATGCTAGCAATCCGGCAAGAGGAGAGAAGCGAGACAATGAAGAAACCCTTACTGGAAGTCAAAAAATTGAAGACCTACTTCTACACCGAAGATGGGACGGTGCGCGCCGTGGACGGTGTGGACTTCGAGGTCTACCCAGGCGAAGTGCTGGGATTGGTGGGTGAGTCCGGGTGTGGCAAAAGTGTCACTTCCCTTTCGATCATGCGCCTGATCTCCGCGCCGGGCAAGGTGGAGACGGGTGAGATCCTATTCGATGGCGCCGACTTGCTCAAGCTGCCCGAGAACGAGATGATCCACGTGCGCGGCAACCGCATCTCGATGATCTTCCAACAACCGCAGACGGCGTTGAACCCGGTCTTCAAGGTGGGCGACCAGATCGGTGAGGTGCTCAACATCCACCAGGACTTTGGCAAGGAAGCGGGCTACCATCGTGCGGTGGAACTGTTGAAGATGGTGGGCATCTCGGACGCCGAACGGCGCGTGGACGCCTATCCGCACGAGCTTTCGGGCGGTATGGCCCAGCGCGTGATGATCGCTATGGCGCTGGCCTGCTTGCCGGAACTGCTGATCGCAGATGAGCCCACCACCGCCCTGGATGTGACCATCCAGGCGCAGATCCTGGACTTGATGCGCAACCTGCGCGAGAATACTGGCACGGCCATCATCCTGATCACGCATGACCTGGGGGTGGTGGCGGAGATGTGTGAACGTGTGGCTGTCATGTACGCCGGGGAGATCGTGGAGCAGGCGGAGGTGGGCACGCTGTTCGACACGCCGCTGCATCCCTATACGGTGGGCTTGATCGGTTCGATCCCCATTCTGGGCAAGCTTAAGGAACGCCTGGAAGTCATCCCCGGTTCGGTGCCGAACCTGGTGAACCTGCCGCCGGGCTGCCGCTTCGCCCCGCGCTGTAAGTCCATGCTGGAACACGGCTTGAAGATCTGCGCGGAAGTCAAGCCGGACCTGATCGATTACAAACCCGGACACAAAGTGCGCTGCTGGTTGTATCAGGATGGGGAGGGGCATCACGCGCCGTTCTCATCCGGCCAGTCCATTGGAGCAACGAACGATGAGTGAAACTGCCAACGAATACCTGGTGGAAGTCAAGAATCTGGTGAAGTATTTCCCGGTGCGAGCCGGGCTGTTGCAGCGGGTGGTGGCACATGTGCAGGCAGTGGACAATGTCAGTTTCGCGGTGCGCAAGGGCGAAACGCTGGGGTTGGTGGGAGAATCCGGATGCGGCAAGACCACTGTCGGTCGCAGTATGCTGCGCCTGATCGAACCGACTTCGGGTGAAGTGTCTTTCGATGGTCGCAATATGCTCGGGTTGCGTGGCAACGATTTGAAAGCCATCCGCCGTGACATGCAGATCATCTTCCAGGATCCGTACGCTTCGCTGGACCCGCGCGTGCCGATCGGCGAGTCGATCATGGAAGGGCTGCACATCCACAAGATCGGCACACCCAAGGAGCGCTTCGAGATCATGATCGAGACGCTCAAGAAGGTTGGGCTGGAAGATTACCATGCCCGCCGCTACCCGCACGAGTTCTCGGGCGGACAACGGCAGCGCATCGGAATTGCGCGCGCGCTGGCGTTGCGGCCCAAGTTCATCATCTGCGATGAGCCGGTCTCGGCTTTGGATGTCTCCATCCAGTCCCAGGTCTTGAATATCCTGAAGGACCTGCAGCATGAATTTGGCCTGACTTACCTGTTCATCGCCCACAACCTGAGCGTGGTGGAGCATATCTCCGACCGGGTGGCAGTCATGTATCTGGGCAAGATAGTGGAGTTGACCGGGCGGGATGAGTTATTCAAGAACCCGCTGCATCCCTACACCCAGGCCCTGATGTCGGCCATTCCCATCCCGGACCCGCACCTCAAGCGCAAGCGCACCATCCTCAAAGGGGATGTGCCCAGCCCGCTCAACCCGCCCTCGGGCTGCCGCTTCCACCCGCGCTGTCCCATCGCAGAAGAGATCTGCTCCCAGCAGGAACCCGAGTTCCGCCAGGTCAGCCCCGATCATTGGGTTGCCTGCTGGATGGTCAAGTAATTCACCTCAAGGAAAGTCTTATGTCTGCTCCCCGCATTCTATTGGTAGATGATCAGCGCGATATTCTTAGATTGCTCCATTCCACACTGGACACCTTGGCGCATGAGTTGGAGATTATCGAAGCGCCTTCCGGCGAGGAAGCATTATTGGAAGCCTCGCGTAACAAAGTGGATTTGCTTGTATCAGATTATCGTTTGCCAGGCATCACAGGTGTGGAGTTGATGCACAAAATCCGTGTCAGATACCCGGATGTGCGCGTGATCCTCATTACGGGCATGACCGACCGTAAGGCGCGCGATGAAATCCTGAACGCGGGTGCTGTAGCTGTTTTTGACAAACCTATCTTGCTGACAGACTTTCTGGATGCTGTGGAGCGTGCGCTTAACCTGGATCGCACCGTTATGCCCGAGGAGGGGGAGCCGGAATCCGGCCAGCATCAGACGCTCTCGAACCTGCTGGCCAATTTCAGGCAGGATACCAATGCCCAGGCTATTTACCTGCTCAGCGACCGCGGAAGAGTGCTGGCCTGTGCTGGCGCCTTGAAAGATGGCAGCATGGAAGCCTCCCTGTTTTCGGCCTTGATGGCGATTTATAGCGCTGGGCTTAAAGTATCACGTTTCATGCACCAGGAAGAATTGGATAACTACCACGTGTTCGTTGGTGGTGATCATGACCTGTTGCTCATCCCAGTCAACGCGGCCTACGCATTGTTATTGGCAGGCAATAATCTGGCGACGCCTGAAACTGTTCTGGAAACCATCAGTGCTATGCTGGCAGTGCGCAGCGAGGTGAAGAGAACTTTGAAGCAAATGGGGGTGGCTCCTGTAGTTTCAGATGATGACGAAGAAAAAACAAAATACGAAGAACCGATTACACAAACCACTTCAGCAGAAATTGAAAAACTTTTGGGTACCAAAAAGAATATTACTACGGACGAATTAGAGGCTTTCTGGGAAGATGCGGCATCAAAGCAAGGCGGTGTCCCAACCAATCCGGATGCAATCACATACGATCAGGCGCGCCAACTGGGATTGGCACCCGGAGAAGAAGAGTAACGATATTGCCCATCCGCCTGCCATGTGATACAATCTTGCCCGCCCGAAGGGGCAACCTTGGGGCGTGGTGTAACGGCAACACACCGGCCTTTGGAGCCGTGGTTCTTGGTTCGAATCCAGGCGCCCCAGCCTTTTTCTTACGCTCGCTGATTCCCGCTTTTGCGGGGCTTTTTCTCTAAACACAAGCAGGCCTAGCGCGCCCCGCGAAGCGCAGGCCTGTTTTTCTTTATGGAGATGAAAACCACGAAGTCGCCAGAACACAAAGACACTAAACTTAAAATTTAGTGTCTTCGAGTCTTTGCGTCTTTGTGGTAAAGCATTATAGAGGAGAATTTATGAAGGTCACTGCTGTATTACTTGCTGCCGGACAAGGCACCCGCATGAAATCAGATTTGCCGAAAGTGCTGCATCCATTGCTTGGAAAACCAATGCTCTGGCATACACTCCAGGCTGTGAAACAGGCCTCTGGCGAGAAGCCGGTTGTGATTATTGGTCATGGCGCGGATAAGGTAAGCGATTTTGTTGGCGAGGAGGCGATCTGTGTTTTGCAGGAACCGCAGCTTGGCACAGGACATGCCGCCATGCAGGCTGAGTCCGTGCTTAAGGGCAAGACCGATTATGTCATCATCACCTATGCGGATATGCCTTTGCTGCGTGGGGAGACCTTCCAGCAACTGGTCGAAACACAAAAACAGAATACTGGCCCGATATCGATGCTGACCGTTATCGCCGAAGACCCACGCGGATTTGGCCGCGTCATGCGTAAGGATGACGGTACCGTGGCTGCCATCGTGGAGGAATACGTTGCTACACCGGAGCAGAAAGCCATCAAGGAACTCAACGTGGGCGCATACTGCTTTTCTGCCGGTTGGCTGTGGGAGGCGCTCGGTCGCATCCAGAAAAACCCCAAAAAGGGCGAATATTACCTGACCGACACCGTCGAGTTGGCGGTCGGGGATGGCCTGCCGGTGCAGGCGCTGGTCCATGACAATCTGGTGGAAACGATCGGCATCAACACGCGAGTCCACCTTGCCGAAGCAGAGGCGGCCATGCGCCAGCGCATCAACCGGGACCTGATGCTGGCAGGCGTGACCATGATGGACCCTGCCTCAACCTATATCGAGGCAGGCGTGACGATTGGCAAGGATACAGTGGTAATGCCCAATACTTACATTCAAGAGGGTACGGCCATCGGTGAAGATTGTGAAATTGGCCCGAATGCATTCATTCGGGATTCGAGAATTGGGAACCGGTGTAAAGTCTTTATGTCTGTCATGGAGAGGGCACAACTCGAAGATGACGTGGATATCGGTCCCTTTGCCCGCTTGCGCAAGGGTGCGCAC
Source organism: uncultured Anaerolineaceae bacterium (assembly GCA_964560935.1). GTDB lineage: Bacteria > Chloroflexota > Anaerolineae > Anaerolineales > Villigracilaceae > JAABUE01. The sequence goes on from CAZLOC010000024.1 coordinate 17,100, forward strand.
CTGATGGCGCATGTCCACATGGGTAATTTTGGCGAGGTGAAAGACTCCACCCTCGGCCCCGGCGTCAAAATGGGACATTTCTCGTACATTGGCAATGCAAAGATCGGCGCGAACACCAACATTGGGGCTGGTACGATCACCTGCAACTATGATGGTCAGAAGAAGCATCCCACCGAAATCGGCGAAGATGTATTTATCGGCTCAGATTCGATGCTGGTTGCGCCCCTGAAAATTGGAAACCGTTCGCGCACTGGCGCCGGCGCGGTCGTCACCAAAGACGTTCCTGAGGACACGCTCGTGGTGGGGATGCCAGCCCGGGCCATACGAAAGTTGGAGAAACGTGATACAGATTGAGTGGGGCATCCCGCTTAGTATTCTATTTGTAGTTCTTGACCTGTTGATCGCAGCAACGCGAGTCAGTTTGTTGAATCTGCGCCCTTTGCGTTTGCTCTCCCTGCGAGAAGAGTCTCCTGATGATGTAGACCGTGCGCTGGCATTGATCGAAGATGCCCGCTTGCGTCCTACATTGCGCTTCAGCCAGACTGCCACACGCATCCTGCTGGCCGGGATCATCCTGGCGATGGCCGGGCAGGCCGCGGGGGAGTCCCGCTTCGTGCTCATCATCTTATTGCTGATCGTCTTTTTGGTCGCTTTGACTTTGATGGTGGTGGAGTTTACTGTTGAGGGCAACATCCTGCGCGAACCGGAGCGCTGGGGTATGCGCCTGGGAACGTTCGCCCGCGTCTTGATCTTCGTCATGACGCCGCTGGTCTTCCTGCCTGTACTGCTGCTCAAGTCACAATGGCCGGCGCCTGTGGCCGCGCAAATGACCGAGGACGATCTTAGAACCTGGGTCGAATCGGAGCAGGAAGAGGGCGGGCTGGAGCGCGAAGAACGCCAGATGATCTATTCCATTTTCCAGTTCGGCGATACGCTGGCACGCGAGATCATGGTGCCGCGCATGGATATGCTGGCCTTCGAAGTCAGCACATCATTGACGCAAGCGGCTAAAGCGTTCACCCAAACCGGGCATTCGCGCGTACCGGTTTACGATAACGATATCGACAACATCATCGGCCTGCTTTATGCCAAGGATCTGCTGCACGGTATGCAAGATGGCCGCAAAAAGACCAACGTGCGTGATCTGTTGCGCCCGGCATATTTCGTCCCGGACACAAAAAAGGCCGACGCCCTGCTGACCGAGATGCAGGCGCAGCGCATCCATATGGCAATTGTAGTGGATGAATACGGCGGTGTGGCCGGGCTGGTAACGCTTGAGGATATCATCGAAGAGATCATTGGCGAGATACAGGATGAATACGATCTCAGCGAAGAAGAACTGGTGCATCAGGACGGACCGGACGAATATGTGTTCCTCGGCCGCATCGACCTGGATGATTTCAACGAAGTGATGGACAGCGATATCCCCAAAGTCGAATCGGACACCCTGGCCGGATACCTGTACGACCATTTTGGACGCGTCCCGCACGACGGCGAATCTTTCCAGACCGATGGCTTGCTGCTCACCATCGAGCAGGTCATCGGCCGGCGCATCCGCCGCGTGCGCGCCCGGCGCATGATAACTGACGAAAAAGGTGACCCAGACAATGCTCCCACTAACGAATGAAGAGCGCCACTTTTTGATCGACCTGGCAGTCGAAGCCCGTCGGCGCGCGTACGCGCCTTACTCGAACTATCCCGTTGGCGCAGCCTTGCGGGCGAAATCCGGCAAAGTCTTTACAGGCGTTAACGTGGAAAACGCGGCGTATCCCACTGGCATGTGCGCCGAACGGACTGCGGTTTTCAAAGCCGTATCTGAGGGTGAACGCGAATTCGAGGTGATCGCCGTGGTGACCGAAAACGGCGGTTCACCCTGCGGTTCCTGTCGCCAGGTGCTGGCTGAGTTCGGGCTGGATACGATTGTGTTGATCGCAGATGGGGAAGGAAAATTGGTACAGGAGACGACCGTGAGAGATTTACTTCCGGGCGCGTTTACGCCGGAAAAATTAGTCAAGAAGTAATTAGCTTCAGGTGTATCTTCTCAATAAATCGGGGCGTGGGGTGTTGGGGGATGGCGTAGCCATCCCCCAACACCCCACATCCCCCCTTCTTTTTGAGAAGATACCTTCAGAGGTAGGTAGGTTTTTCTAACCAAAAGTACATAAAATATGTCACCCTGAGCGAAGCGAAGGGTCTCCCGCGCTCCGCGCGGAGATTCTTCGCCCTCGGGCTCAGAATGACAATGATTTTCCTGATCTCTGACCAATGTCCGAATTCCGCTCCATCCGAGTCACCGCTATCGTACTCCGCCACGCCGACTGGGGCGAGGCCGACCGCCTCGTCACGCTCTATACGCGCGAGCAGGGCAAGCTGCGCGCCATCGTCAAAGGCGCGCGCAAGATCACCTCGCGCAAGGCCGGGCACCTGGAACCATTCACACACGTGAAGTTGCAACTCTCGCGCGGCCGTGACCTGTTTATCGTCACCCAGGCGGATACGGTAGAAGCATATGTAGCGCTGCGCGAGTCCCTGGTGCTGACCGGCTATGCCTCTTATGTGGTCGAGTTGCTCGACCGCTTTGTGTATGAGGAAGAAGGAGCGAACCCGACCCTCTTCCGCCTGTTGGCCGATACGCTCAAGCGGCTCACCGACAAAGAGGATACCTGGCTGGCCGTGCGCTATTACGAGATGCGCTTGCTGGATTTCCTCGGTTTTCGCCCACAACTGTTCGAGTGCGCCAATTGCGGGCGCGAGATCAAGGCTGAAGACCAGTTCTTCTCGTTCTCGGCAGGCGGCGTCATTTGCCCGCGCTGCGGACAGGGATTACCCAACTTGAGACCCATTTCACTGGAGACGCTCAAGTATCTGCGGCACTTCCAACGTTCCAGCTACGGAGAGGCCGCGCGCGCGCGGCCCGGTTCCAGGGTCCAGGCTGAAGCGGAAAATCTCATGCAGGGCTACTTTACCTATCTGCTCGAACGCGAGTTGAATTCCCCCGGTTTCCTCAAACGCGTCAGGACTTGAGACGCTTCCCCCAATTCAAAACGAAAAGCCAGGAAAAGGCCAGGATGACGGGCTTCCAGAAACGCCAGAACCACTTCTGAAACCAGGCCCAGTGCAGGCGATACAGGATTTTTGTAATGACCCAGCGCGCGAACAGCGTTTGACCGAGCGCGCTGCGGGAAAGCCTGCGCTTGTACCCGCTAAACGAGAAATCTCCCGTGCTGAAAGCCTGGACCAATTCCCCTGCGGCCACTTTGCCGTACCCTAAGGCCATGCTGATGCCCTCGCCGAAGATGCCGTCGGCGCCGACCGCATCGCCCACCAGCAGCACGCGCGGGACCGAGACCGGGTTGCGCGGGCTGTACCAGCGGATGGGGGGCCCCTTGAGTTCGTGCTGGGCCAGGTCGAAGCCGTGGCGGGCCATCTCCTCGGCTAACGGTTCTTTCAGCGCGGGGCGCTGCCGGTGAGCCAGCAGATTGGTGTCGTACACGCCCCAGCAGCGCATGGGCTGGCCTTTGACTTGCGTGGGAAAGTCCCACACGTAGCCCGCGATGCCAGCGGGAACGGGGAAGAAATCGAAGTAGGCCTCCAGCCCCCACCCCGACCCTCCCCCAAATTCCCGCTGGGGTTCGCGGGAATTTGGGGGAGGGTGGCCGGAGGCCGGGAGGGGGCGGGCTGGGGTAAGTACCTCCAACACCCTCGCCGTGTGGACGGATGCATTTGGCAGCACGCAGCGACGGGTGACGCCGTTCGAACCGTCTGCGCCAACCACAACTTGCGCGCGGTATTCGCCCTGGTCCGTGATGACAGTCACGCCGTCCGCGTCTGGTCGAACATCCCTGACCGTTACTCCTTGTCTGATCTCTATTCCTCTACTCTCTGCTTTTCTCGCCAACCAGGCATCGAACTCATCCCGGCGGATGATGCGCAGGGTATGGCGTTTGGGTGCGGAAACCATCAGTCCTTTGCCCTCAAAATCCAAATGTACAGCGGATGCGTCCACGTGCGGGACCTCGCTCACATCCAGGCCCAGGCTTTCGAGGATGACTTCCGCGTCGGCCACCAGCCCTCCGGCGCACAGCTTGGGGCGC
>CAZLOC010000025.1:0-20479 GCA_964560935.1 uncultured Anaerolineaceae bacterium
TGGCGTAAAGTATTCCTCGACCTGTTCGAAAATAAAGGCCGTACGATGCTGGTGGTATTATCCATTGCCGTGGGTGTCTTATCCATTGGTGTGATCACCGGGACGTACGTCATTATTTCTAATGACATGAGCGTCACTTACGCGGCCAACAACCCGGCCAACATCGAGTTCCGCATGGACGATTTCGACGACGATATGCTCACCACCATCCGCAACACGCGCGGAATCGCAGATGCGGAGGGACGGCGTGTGTTCAATATGCGCGTCCGCACGCTGGACAGCGAGCAATGGACCACGCTCGATATCATTGCGGTGGATGATTTTGATGAGAACAAAGTCAATCTGCTTAACCTGATAGAGGGGCAGGCCAAGCCTGAGAAGAACGAAGTCATCCTGGAGCGTGATGCATTGGATCGCCTAGATATTCAGGTGGGGCAGGAGCTGATCTTCGAACTGCCAGATGGCATGAACAAGTCCATGCGGGTGGTGGGCATTGTCCTGGACTCAACCACCGGCGCGGACGACTTCCTAGCGCCCCCGTTTGGGTATGTAACGATGAGCACGCTACCTGCATTGCGCCAGCCGGAGTTATTCAACCGATTGTATGCCACGGTATCCGAGAACCAGGATGATTTGCCTCACATTCGCGAAGTAGGCGCGGATTTGAAAGACAGAGTTGAAAATGCTGGCATCGAAGTAAGCAGGACAGCTTTCTCGAAGACGCACGAACACCCGATGGCTTCTATCGTCAATGCCATTCTGGGCATCTTGATGGCCCTTGGGTTCCTGATCATCTTCCTCTCGAGTTCTTTGATTGCCAACACGCTCAACGCGCTGCTCAACCAGCACATGCGTCACATCGGTGTGATCAAGTTGGTTGGCGGGCGCAATCGCCAGGTGCTGGGCATGTACCTGGTCTTGATTCTGGTCTTCGGTTTGTTTGCCCTGGCGTTGGCGGTTCCATTTGGTGGCATTGGCGCTTACAGACTGTCGGAATTCATTGCCGACACGTTGAGCTTCGGCCTATTGGGGTACCGGATTGTGCCGCTAGCCTTCGTTATCCAGATTGCGGTCGGTATTTTGGTCCCGCTTGTGGCGGGGCTGGCGCCGGTCATCAGCGGTTCGCGCACGACCGTGTTGAGAGCCATCAGCGGTGACCTGGCCCTCGATGGCGGCGGGCAGGCCGAAGGGGGAGTGAAGCGAGAATCGCGGTGGGAACGGTTCCAGACCCGGGTCACGAACGCGTTGGCGCGGCGCGGTATCCACATCCCGCGTCCGTTGTTGATCTCACTGCGCAACACCTTCCGCCGGCGTGGACGCCTGCTGCTGACTCTGTTCACGCTGACGATGGGCGGTGCGATCTTCATTGCGGTGTTCAATGTACGCGTGACGTTGCACGAGTATATGGGCGCCATCGGGCAATACTTTATTGCCGATGTGACCGTAGACTTCGACGAGCCATACCGCCTGCGGGAAGTAGAACAATATGCCATGCAAATAGCCGACGTGACGTATGTAGAAGGCTGGCAGTACATATCGGTGGAAGCGCTTCTCCCGGACGGAACGGTCGGGCAGAACATTACTGTGCTTGCTCCGCCAGGGGATAGCAACCTGGTCCATCCGATCCTGGTACAGGGACGCTGGATCCGTTCAGATGACGTGCGCAAGCTGACCGTCAGTGAATCCATTTTCGAGGAGTTCCCGGGTTTGAAAGCCGGCGATACATTGCGCCTTAAGGTCAACGGCCAGGAAGAAGACTGGCAGGTCGTGGGGATCTTCAAGTTCGTCGGGCAGCAAGGCAACATCGGGTATGCGCCGTTCGAATACATTTCCCGGATGAACAACCTGACCAATCGTTCCTATTCCTATCGCATCGTGACCACATCGCATGACCGTGACTACCAAGACCGTATGGCTGAGATGTTCGACCACTATTTCCGTGATAACGGTTTCAAGGTGCGTAAGTCGGAAGCCGGCTTAGCATCCTTGGATATGGCGCTGGAGAGCCTGGATATCCTGGTTACATTCCTGTTGATCATGGCCCTGCTCACCGCTTCAGTGGGCAGCATGGGGCTGGCCGGGACAATGGGCATGAACGTGCTGGAGCGCACGCGTGAGATCGGCATTATGCGTTCCATCGGCGCGGTTGATTCGGTCATTATGCGTACCATCATTGCTGAGGGTGTGGTGATCGGCCTGCTTTCATTTGGGATTGCAATTATTTTCTCCGTTCCTTTTACATATCTGCTCTCCACCATTGTCAGCCTGGCGATCTTCGAGACGCCTATCCAGGTGGTGTTCACGTTTACCGGCTATGCTATCTGGCTGGCATTGGTGTTGATTTTGTCAGCTATCGCAAGTATCTTGCCGGCCCGTAACGCGGCGCGTTTGACGATCCGCGAGGTGTTGGCGTATGAATAAAACCCCTCACCCCAACCCCTCTCCCTCAGGGAGAGGGGCGAGGGGTGAGGGTAAAAGGAAGGTTCAAATGAAAAAATGGATAAATTTGATTCTGCTGTTGACAATTTTGGCTCTCATAATAACCGCTTGCGGTGGGCAGGATGAAATGCCCACGCCTCAACCCGCCCCTTTGCCTGTTGAGGCCGTCATCGCGGAGGGACATCTCGTCCCGGACAAAGACCTGACGCTGTCCTTCACGGTGCGCGGGAAAGTGGCCGAGATCCTGGTTGAAAAAGGGAAGACGGTGCGCGAAGGGGATGTGCTCGTCCGTCTGGCGGACCGGGAGCAGGCCGAAGCTGTGTTAGCAGCGGCGCAGCTTGAGTTGATCACCGCGCAACAGGCTTACGATGATCTTCTCCGCACCGAAGGTTTGGGTCGCTCTGAATCCTGGCAGGCTTACATGGATGCCCAGATTGCACGCGGGAAAGCCGAGAAAAAGTGGGAAGACTTGAATCTTGATAATATCGACGATGATATCGAAGATGCCAAGGCTGATGTCGAAGACCGTCAGGAAGACCTGGATGATGCGCAGGAAGAGTACGATAAGTATAAGGATTTGGATGAAGAGAATTCCAAGCGCAAGAACGCCGAAGATGATTTAGAAGACGCGCAGGAAGATTATAACCAGGCCGTGCGTGACCTGGAAACGGAAATCCGCAGACGGGACACCGTCCGCGCGGCGCTGGACGAAGCCCTGGCTGCTGAGGCGGAAGCCAAACGCAAATACGAACTCAGCCTCGATGGCCCCGACGCTGAGAAACTGACGCTGCTTGAAGCGCGCCTGAACAATGCCAAGACACAGGTTGCTTCCGCTGAAAATAACCTCGCCAACTACGAACTCAAAGCTCCCTTTGACGGTGAAGTGATGGACATCAACGTTTCGGTCAACGAAATGGTTGGGCCGGAGAGTTGGGCGGTCATTGTGGCGGATACCAGCCAGTGGTACGTCGAAACCAGCGACCTGACCGAACTCGAAGTGGTGGATGTGGCTGTAGGTCAGAACGTCAGCATTCTTGCGGATGCCTTACCGGATGTCGAAATGAGCGGTATAGTTGAAGAGATCAGCCAGTCGTTCAAATCACAGGGCGGGGATATCCTGTATACTGCCCGCATCAAAGTCGACGATGTTGATCCGCGCATGCGCTGGGGCATGACCGTCGAAGTGACGTTTGAGCCGTTGGAATAATTCTTATAGGAGTTGCGCAGTTGAATAGGAGAAGCCCGAAAATAAGGAGGGCGTGCGCAGCACGCCTCCTTATTTTCGGTATCTTTTCACGAACTGCGTAAGTCCTATCTTACTTAAAATATGTATAGACAAATTTAGAACGTTTGTTGGATTGAAATCGGGCAACTTTAATGTCATACTATTAAAGCTCCGATAAAAAGCAAAACTGGGGAAACCCAGTGACGCAAAGCCATGGACCTAAAGTTATGTTTCAATGAAATGTAACCAGGGTTGCCAGGTTGCCGATAAAGGCTAAACCTTCGAAAGATGGTGGCGCAAAGCCAAGCGTCTAAAGTCATTATTTGCCGACTAAGATCGACTGGCGTACCGAAAGGCAAAACCAGGGAAACCTGGTGACGCAAAGTTATGGGTCTAAAGTTAATATAATATTTGACTATGATTGCCAGACTGCCGAAGAGCATTTTCAGGAATGATGGGAGCATCATTCCTGTTTTTTATACCACTTCAATCACTGCTTCGCGTTCCGGTCCGTTGCCAACCCAACCCACTTTCACGCCGACCAGTTCTTCCACCCGTTCCACATAGGCCTGCGCTTCGCGGGGTAAATCCGCAAACTGGCGGATGCCGCGGATGTCGCAGTGCCAGCCGCGTACAGTCTCGTAGACTGGCTTCGCCCGACCCAATTGATACGAATCCAGATCATAGTAGTGGACCGATTTGCCCTCCAATTCGTAGCCGGTGCAAATCTTGATTTCTTCGAACGCGCTCAGGATGTCGAGCTTGGTCAGGAAGAGCGCATCTATTCCGCTGACCATGCTTGAGAAACGCACCACCTCGGTGTCCAGCCAGCCGCCGCGGCGGATGCGTCCCGTGGTGGCGGCCACTTCGCTCAGGGTCTGCATAGCGAACTCGTCGTCGAGGATTTCGGTCGGCATCGGGCCCGCGCCCACGCGTGTGGTGTAGGCCTTGGTCACGCCGATGATACGGCTGATGGCGCGCGGCGGCACGCCCAGGCCAGTCGTCGCGGCGGATGCGATGGTGGTGGAACCGGTCACGAAGGGATACGTGCCCCAGTCCGTGTCGAGGCAACTTCCCATGGCCTGTTCCAGCAGGAATTTCTTGCCGCTTTTCAGCCCGTCCTGTACGATGGGGAACAACTCACGGATGAAGGGCTTGATCTGCGCGTAATAACCCAGGTATTCATCGCGCACCGTCTCGAAAGCCAGCGCCTCGCCGCCCAATGCCGTGATGACCTTGTTCTTGAGCGTCAACTGCATTTTTAGCTTATCGGTAAAAATCTCTTTGTCCGCAAAATCGCTCCAGCGGATGCCGTTGTAGCTAACCTTGTCCGCAAAGGTTGGGCCAATGCCGCGCCGCGTGGTGCCGGTCGCGCCCGCACCCTTGGCTTCTTCGTACAGGCCGTCCAGCAACTTGTGGTAGGGCATGATAACGTGCGAACGCGGCGAAATCAGCAGCCGCCCGTCCAGGCCCATGCCCGCGCCTTGCAGCGACTTGATCTCTTCCAGCAATACCCCCGGGTCGATCACTACGCCGCCGCCGATCAGGCAGGTCACGTGTGGGTAGAACACGCCCGAAGGCACCAGGTGTATCTTGAACGTGCCGTACTCGTTGACAATGGTGTGCCCGGCGTTGTTGCCGCCGTTGTAGCGGGCCGCATAATCGAACCCCCCGGCGAAGGTGTCAATCGCCTTGCCCTTACCCTCGTCCCCCCATTGTGTGCCTAAAACAATCGTGACGCTCATGAATTCTCCTGTTTATCGCAAATAATTGCAGTTCACCCTCACCCTAACCCTCTCCCTCAGGGAGAGGGAATTTTTGTCTCGATAATACTCGTTCTACAATTTCCTCCGCTAGACCGATATATGTCAGCGGTGAGAGCGATCGGAGTTTAGATTTTACAGATTCATCCACTGCCAACGAATCAACCCATTCACTATAACTTTCTTGTGTGATCTCTTTGCCGCGTGTCAGGGACTTAAGCTGCTCGTAGGCGGACGGGATGTTGGCCGCGCGCAGGATGGTCTGGGCGCCCTCGGCGACCACTTCCCAGCGCGCCTCTAAATCGGACTTCATGCCTGCTTCGTTTGCTTCGACTCTGTCCAGGCCCCTGGCAACGCTAGTCCACGCCACCAGCGTGTGGCCCAGCGCCGCGCCGAACGAACGTCGCACGGTCGAATCAGACAGGTCGCGCTGCAGCCGTGAAACCGGCAGCTTGCGGACGTACTGTTCGAAGAGCGCATTTGCCAGCCCGATATTGCCCTCGGCGTTCTCGAAATCAATCGGGTTGACCTTTTGTGGCATGGTCGAAGAGCCGACTTCACCCGACACCACGCGTAGTTTTAGATAATTGTCGCTGATGTAGCGCCACATATCCTGGCACAAATCGAGCAGGATGCCGTTGATCAATTGCAGGATCTGGAAATATTCCAGCCAGTTATCGTATGGGATGAGCTGCGTGCTGGCCTGTGCAGATTGCAGCCCCAGCCCATGCAGGAATTTCTCGCTGAAAGGCAGCCAATCCATATTGGGCGCGCCAGCCACGAGCGCGTTGTAGTTACCGACCGCGCCGCTCCACTTGGCTTCGAACTTGTGAGAAGATAATTTTTCGTGTTGTTTCAACAAGCGCACCACAAAAACGGCCGTTTCCTTACCGAAAGTCGTCGGCACGGCGGGTTGTCCGTGGGTGCGCGCCAGCATGGGCGTGGACTTGTAACGGCGGGCGAAATCTGTCACTTGGACAATGATCTTGCCCAGCGCGGGGAGAAGCACTTCATCGCGCGCATCGCGCAAGGAAATGGCCTGTGCCGTCAGGTTGACGTCTTCACTCGTCAGGCCGAAGTGCAGCCAGGAAACGGTAGCAGCCAGTGATGTCCGCAGGAGGCGGTCGTGTAAAAAATTCTCGATGGCTTTGACGTCGTGACGTGCCGTCCGCTCCAGGTCTTTGACCTGCTCTGCATCTTCTAAAGAAAAGTTAGCAGAAAGGCTATTGAGAAAGTCCAGTTCATCCCGTGAAAAAGGACGGATGAGTCCGGTGTCCTGCGAGAGTGCGATCAGATAGGCGATCTCGAGACGCGCGCGCCCGCGGAGGTAGGCGAATTCAGAAAAAAACTCGCGAAGTGGTGCAGTTTCGCGAGCATAACGTCCATCGAGCGGGGTGAGGGCTAGCAGTTCCTCGTTCACAATTTTTATTATAACATTGCGATAGAGGCTGGCTTGCCATATATAATGCCCGCGAGGGTATAATCTCGCTGGTTTCCCGCTTTTCATCGCAGGGCAAAGGAAAGCGGATATATGCCGGAGGAGGTAGTGATGAAAATTTTGCCCGAAGAAGCCCTGACCTATGACGATGTGCTGCTGGTGCCGCAGTATTCGGACGTGGAGTCGCGCCGCAAGCTCTCCACACGCACGCAGTTGACGTCGAAGATCAAGATGCAGATACCGATTGTTTCAGCCAACATGGACACCGTGACCGAAAGTGAGATGGGGATCGTGATGGCGCGCGAAGGCGGCATTGGCATCATCCACCGTTTTATGACCATCGACGACCAGGTGCAACAGGTGAGGCGCGTAAAAAAGGCCGAATCGTACGTGGTCGATAACCCCATTACATTGAAGACTTCCGGCACGGTTGGTGATGTTAAGCGCATCGTGGAAGAAACGTATACAGGCGGGATCGTCATTCTGGATGATGCGGGAAAAGTGGTTGGGATTGTCACTACACGCGACCTGCTCTTCGAAGGAAATGGTCATAGATTGCTTTCTGAAGTGATGACCCGTGAGGTGATCACGGCTCCTGCTGATACCACGCTCAAGCAGGCTGAGAAGATCTTGCACGAACACCGCATCGAGAAGCTACCGCTGGTGGATGCAGACGGTCATCTGACTGGCCTGATCACTGTCAAAGATATCATGAAACTGGAGGAGTATCCCAATGCCACCAAAGATACGCGCGGACGGTTGGCAGTTGGCGCGGCGGTGGGGGTGAAAGGCAGTGAGTTGAAGCGTGTGGAACGCCTGCTGGACGCAGGCGCGGATTGCATCGTGGTCGACATCGCGCACGGCGATTCCAAGGCGGAGATCGAAATCATCCAGCAAATCCGGGTGAATTTTCCCAAATCACAGATCATAGGTGGCAATGTTGCCACTGCCGAAGGTACACAGCGCCTGATCGACGCGGGCGCGGACGCGGTCAAGGTAGGCGTTGGCCCCGGCTCGATCTGCATCACGCGCGTTGTGGCGGGCGCGGGCGTACCGCAGTTGACGGCTGTCATGCAGTGCGCCGAGGTAGCGCGTCCGCAGGGTATCCCCATCATCGCGGATGGCGGCGTGCGCACTTCGGGCGACATCGTCAAGGCGCTGGCGGCGGGCGCGTCCTCGGTCATGCTCGGCAGCTTGCTGGCCGGCACCGACGAAAGCCCCGGTATGTTGATGACCCGCAAAGGTCACCGCTACAAGGCATCGCGCGGCATGGCTTCCTTGCAGGCTACCCTGACCCGCAAGGCTCGCGAAGGTGAAGGCGAGATCACCAGAGAAGAGATTGAAGATTACGTCTCCGAGGGTGTCGAGGCTGCTGTGCCCTATCGCGGCTCGGCGCGCGAAATGCTCAAGCAACTGGTCGGCGGCCTGCAATCGGGCATGAGCTACACCGACGCCCACAGCATCGAAGAGCTGCACGAAAAGGCCGTGCTGGTGCGTATGACACCCGTCGGCTTGAGAGAGTCCCACCCGCATGATGTGGAAGTGATATAGGAGAATCCGCGAATTTTCGCGAAGATTAGCGTAGATTAGCGGATGAAAACCCGCCTCAATCCCGACCTAAAGCCTGCCCCCGTTTCTCGGGTTATAATCGCCCCATGACCGAATCCCGTTCCCGCCGCCCTTCGACAAGCTCAGGACAACGCCCTCTCGATCCCGAAGCCAAGCCTGACGACCGCGTCGACAATGCGCTCCGTCCCCAAAAACTGACCGGCATCATCGGCCAGGATCAGGTGAAGGAGAACCTGTCTATTTTGATCGACGCGGCCCGCCAGCGACAGGAGGCCCTCGACCACGTGCTATTCTACGGGCCGCCCGGCCTGGGCAAGACTACCCTGGCGCATGTGCTTGCGAACGAGATGGGCGTCAACATCAAGGTCACATCCGGGCCTGTCATCGAACGCGCCGGAGACCTGGCTGCTATCCTGACCAACCTGCGCGCGGGAGACGTGCTCTTCATCGACGAAGTCCACCGCCTGGGACGGGCCGTGGAAGAAGTGCTCTATCCCGCCATGGAAGATTTCGCGCTGGACATCGTCATTGGCAAGGGGCCTTCGGCGCGTTCCATCCGCTTGAAATTGCCGCATTTCACCATCGTCGGCGCGACCACGCGACTGGCGCTGGTCACGGCTCCATTGCGGGCCAGGTTCGGTGCGGTCTATCGGCTGGATTACTATGATTTGGACGCGATGCAGGCCATCGTCCGGCGCGCTGCGAAAATGCTGGATGTGCCCTGTGACGAGGGCGGCATCGAGGAAGTCGGTCAACGCGCCCGCGGGACCCCGCGTGTCGCCTTGCGTCTACTACGCCGCGTCCGTGATTATGCCCAGGTGCGCGCGGACGGGACGGTCACGCGCCAGGTCGCGCAGGAAGCGCTTGATTTATTGCAAGTCGATACACTTGGCCTGGATGACGTCGACCGGCGTGTGCTGCGGACCATCATCGAGAAGTACAGCGGCGGCCCGGTAGGGTTGAACACCATTGCGGCCTCCATCAGCGAGGAATCCGATACCATCATGGACGTGGTCGAACCCTACCTGCTGCAACTGGGCTTCCTCGACCGCACCCCGCAGGGCCGCGTGGCAACCAGGCCCGCCTATGAGCACCTGGGACTGGATTATGTCGAGGGGGAGCAGCCGAGGTTGTTGTAAACCCGTAGGGGCACAGCATGCTGTGCCCCCACTACAAATAAAATTATGGAAAACATTGGCCGTTTCCTGATGATCGGGGGCATTATTTTGTTCGTGATAGGCGGACTGGTGTTCCTGGCCGCCAAAATCGGCATCCCCTTCGGCCGCCTGCCCGGAGACATCCGCATCGAGCGCGATGGTTTTTCGTTTTATTTTCCGCTGGCGAGTTCGATATTAATCTCTATTGTGTTGACGATATTGGTAAATATCATTATCCGCTTAATAAAAAAGTAAAACATACTGCTTGAAAATTCTTTGAGCAAAGTGGGGATTTGTGCCATAATAACCATATGGTTTGGCCAGATTAGCCCTTTGGAGGAAGAAATGAACAAAGAAAACACAAGCAATGGGATGCCACACCCAATTGTTACCGGTGACGATTACATCGAGAGCCTGCGAGGGCGCAACCTGAGAATTTATCTGTTTGGCGAATTGGTTCCAGAACCTGTCGACCACCCGATGATCCGGCCGTCGATCAACGCGATGGCGAAGACCTACGATCTGGCACAACAACGGCCTGACCTGGCGTCTGCGTTGTCACCCTTTATAGGCGAGCGTGTCAACCGTTTCCTGCACGTTGCTATGAGCGTTGAGGATATCGTCCTGCAAAACAAGATGCAGCGGCGGCTGGGACAGCTGACCGGCACCTGTTTCCAGCGCTGTGTCGGCATGGACGCGCTCAATTCGCTGTACTCGGTGACCTACGAGATTGATGAAAAATATGGTACTCCTTACCATGCGCGGCTCAAGGCTTTCATCAAAAAGATGCAGGAGCACAACTACGTCATCGGCGGGGCCATGACTGACGTCAAGGGTGACCGGAGCAAGCCGCCCTCCCAACAGGCCGACCCCGACATGTACCTGCATATCACCCGGCGCACGCCTGAGGGGGTCTATGTCCGTGGCGCAAAGGCCCATCAAACGGGATGCATTAACTCGCACTGGCTGATTGTCATGCCAACCCTGCGCCTGGAAAAGGATGATGTCGACTATGCTATTGTCGGCGCGATGCCTGTTGATGCGGAGGGCATCACCTTTGTGTATGGTCGCCAATCCTGCGACACGCGCAGCATGGAAGACGGCGGCCTCGATGTAGGCAACCAGGGATACAGCGGGCAGGAGGCGCTGGTCATTTTCGAGGAAGTCTTCATCCCCAATGATTTGATCTTTATGGACGGCGAGACCGATTTCGCTGCCATGCTGGTCGAGCGCTTCACCAGTTACCACCGGCGCAGCTACGTCTGCAAGAGCGGCGTGGGCGATGTGCTCATCGGTGCGGCGGCTACCGTGGCCGAGTATAACGGCGTGGAACGCGCCTCGCATATCCGCGACAAGCTGGTGGAGATGACCCATCTCAACGAGACCATCTACGCTGCCGGGATTGCGTCGTCCTACCAGAGCCACGCCACAAAATCAGGAGCCTATCTTTGCGACGATATGCTGGCGAACATCTGCAAGCACCACGTTACCAAAATTCCCTATGAGATGGGTCGCCTGGCGCAAGACCTGGCCGGTGGCCTGGTAGTCACGCTGCCCTCCGAAGCGGACTACCGCCAGCAGGAACTCGGTCCGCTGCTCGAAAAGTATCTCAAGGGGCGTGACGATGTGCCGACCGAGCACCGCCTCCGAATTCTGCGCCTGATCGAAAACATGACCCTCGGTCGCAATTCGGTCGGTTACCTGACCGAGTCCCTGCATGGAGCCGGTTCGCCGCAGGCCCAGCGCATCCAAATCTATCGCCGGATGCAGCTAGCCTTCAAGCAGGGACTCGCTAAACAGTTGGCAGGCATCGACTTGCCCGATTCCGTGGTCGACGACGTGGCCGAGATCGCAGATGGCTACTTTGCCCGGGTTTTCGCCACTGATAAAGAATGAAAACTTCCGACTTCGACTACCACCTCCCCGAATCATCTATCGCGCAGACGCCGCTCGAGCCGCGCGATTCTTCGCGTTTGCTGGTTCTCAATCGAAAAACCGGGGAGTTGGAGCACAAGATTTTCAACCAGATTGGTGATTACCTGAATCCTGGCGATCTGCTAGTCCTAAACCAGACGCGTGTCATCCCGGCCCGCATTTATGCGCGCAAACTGACTGGCGGCAAAGTCGAACTGTTGCTCCTGCGCCGCCGCGATACTTTGACTTGGGAATGTCTCGTCGGCGGGAAGGGGATGACGGTTGGCAAAACCGTGATTGTGGAGGCTGAAGGAACTGCAGATCGGAGTCCAAAGTCTCCAGACTTTGGAAAGTATCCGAAGTCGGGAGACCCTTCGGCAAGCTCAGGGCAACGCTTCGGACTCCGTGCTGAAATCGTTGATATCCTGAACGGCTCTGAACGCCTGGTGAAATTCTCCGAACCCATCGAGCCGTATTTCCCCAAAGTGGGCCATGTCCCCTTGCCACCTTACATCCACGAAAAGCTGGACGACCCCGAGCGCTACCAGACCGTCTATGCGCGCGAACCCGGTTCCGCTGCCGCGCCGACCGCCGGCCTGCACTTCACGCCGCGCCTGTTGGACGAATTACAGGCCAAAGGTGTGAAGATGGCCTATGTTACATTGCATGTTGGGTTAGATACCTTTGCTCCGGTGACAGAAGACGACCCCGAAGAACACAAAATCCACACCGAGTGGTGTGAGCTTTCGCAAGAAACAGCAGATACAATCAACGAAACCAGGCAGGCAGGTGGTAGAGTGATTGCAGTCGGGACAACATCCGTCCGCACCCTGGAAAGTGCGGTAAATCAATCATCAATCGAAAATCGTAAATCACAAATCGTCAATTTTACTGGTCCCACCTCCTCATACATCCTCCCCGGCTACCAGTTCGAAGTCGTGGATACCATGATCACCAACTTCCACCTGCCTAAATCCACGCTCATTATGCTGGTCAGTGCTTTTGCCGGGCGGGAGAAAATCTTGCAAACTTACCAAACAGCCATAAAAGAAGGCTATCGCTTCTATTCCTTTGGTGATGCGATGCTGATTCTTTAATCCACGAAGGATACGAATAAACACAAAGGGGTAGGGCAAATCTATGCAAATCCGTGTAATCCGTGGCAAAATAACCGCATGACCCTGTCTACACAGCAACTCTACTTCGACGACCCGCTGACCCTCGAATTCACCGCCCGGGTGATCGAATCCCGCCCACTAGATGGTGGCAGATTCGGGCTTATCCTGCCGCGCACGTATTTCTATCCCACCAGCGGCGGACAGGAGCACGACACCGGCTCTATCGGGGAAACTCGCGTCCTCGACGTCTACAAGGACAATGGCGAGATTATTCATGTCACGGACAAGGCCCTTGCGCCCGGCGAATATCCCGCCCGCATCGACCGCCTGCGCCGCATCCGCGCCATGCAGCACCACACCGCCCAGCATGTCCTTTCGGCAGCTTTCCTTGAAGTGGCCGACATCGATAGCCTCTCGGCCAACATCAACGGCGATAACCCGTCCACCATCGACCTGGAAGTGGGCGAAGTGGCTCCCGAAATCCTGCGCCGCGCCGAAGATTTTGCCAATGGTATTTTCTTCGAGAACCGGGTTGTCAAGAGCTATTACATCACCGATGCGGATGTGGGTAGCGTCCCGTTTCGCAAGCCGCCCAAGGTCAGCGGTCGCATCCGAGTAGTGGAGGTAGAAGGCTTCGACTATACTCCCTGTGGTGGCACACACTGTCCCAACACTGGCATGGTCGGGTTGCTCAAGATTGTCAAAACTGAGCGCGTCAACCAGAAATTGCGTATCCATTTCGTGGCCGGATACCAGATGCTCGACTATTTCAACACCTACCAGGATGTGACACAGCGAGTGGCCGCTTTACTGGAAACGGGATTGGATGGGATTCCGGCTGCCCTGGGGCGCAAACTGGACCAACTCAGGGCCGCCCAAACCGAACTTGAAACGCTTCGCGCCGGACTTCTGGCTGCTGAGGCCGACCAACTGGCCGCTTCTGCGCAGACGGTTGGTCCGCTGCGCCTCGTCACGGCCCTGTTCCATGAACGTCCCGCAGCCGACTTGCGCCACCTGGGAACGAAGTTGCGAAACATGCCTACTATGGTCGCTGTGCTAGCTGCCTTCGATGGGCAGAAACTTTCGCTGACTGTCGCCTGCGCCAAAGACAGCGGTGTTGATGCGCGCGATCTGCTCAATAAGCACCTGACTCCCCTCAACCTGCGCGGCGGTGGGGATGTGTCCCTGGCGCAGGGTGGGGGCGTGGTGGATGAGGAAGCGCTGGAAGAATTGTTCAAAAATACGAAAAGCTATCTTAATGTCTCTTGAAGCCCTGAATAAAGAAATCATCGCCTGCCGCAAGTGCCCACGCCTGGTCGAATGGCGCGAAGAGGTGGCGCGTACCAAGCGCAAGGCCTACAGAGACTGGGATTACTGGGGCAAGCCCGTGCCCGGATTTGGCGACCCGCACGCGCGTGTGCTGGTCATCGGTTTGGCTCCCGGCGCACACGGCTCGAACCGGACTGGACGGCAGTTCACCGGCGATGCTTCGGGCGATTTTCTGTTCCCGGCATTGTACAGGGCCGGGTTCGCCAGCCAGCCGGATTCCATCTCCCGTGGTGACGGCTTGACCCTGATAGATATGTATATCACAGCCTCCGGTCGCTGCGCGCCGCCTAAGAACAAACCTGCCACGGAAGAACTAGACAATTGCCAGCCCTTTTTGGAACGCGAAATCGAACTTCTCCAACCAAAAGTGATCGTCGCTCTGGGCCGGATCGCATTTGAGAGAATCCTGCGCATATATTCTGAGTCGAAATCTGGCAAGAAGTTTGCGCATGGCGCTGCGTTTCGGCTGGAAGCAAGTCCCTGGTTGATGTGCTCATACCATCCCAGCCAGCAGAACACGCTAACTGGCAAACTGACGGTCGAGATGTTCGCTGCCATGTGGGCGCAGGTCAAAGAGTTGGTTGAGCGATGAAGACGGAAGCAGGTTGAAGGCTGAAAACGATGCGTAACACAATATTCGATGGACAAGAAGCGCCCGATTTTGAGTTGCCCGATTTGCATGGGGATCGAATTCGTCTATCTGATTTCCACGGGGAGAAAATCGTTGTGCTTGCATTCCTGCGCGGTTTCATGTGACCGTTCTGCCGCGCGCAGTTGGCGCGCTTGCGAGATGGCTATTCTGAATTCATAGCGCGAAATGCGGAAATCCTGGCGATTGGACCGGATTCCCCGGAAAAGTTCATTAGCTATTGGGAGGAGAACAATCTCCCATTTCCCGGCCTGCCTGACCCGAACAAACGGGTTTCCAGAATTTACAAGCAGGAAGTCAATTTGTTCAAGCTTGGGCGCATGCCCTTGAATACGGTTGTAGACCGTAGGGGTTTTATTCGTTACATCCACTACGGTTATAGCATGTCCGACATTCCCGACAACGAAACCCTTCTTCAGGTAATAGACAAACTCAACATCTCATCAAAATAGTCATGCCTATAGGACAAATTGCTTTTCTTGGTTCCGGTGAGACATCCCTGGCTGGCGGGCGCATTTTTGAAACACTGGCCCATAGCCTGCCCCAACCGCTAAAAATTGCTGTTCTGGAAACCCCGGCTGGCTTCGAATTGAATTCTGACCAGGTTGCCGGGCGGGTGACTGAGTTCATGCAGACCCGCCTGCAGAATTACAAGCCGCAGATTGATGTGATCCCAGCCCGCAAGCGTGGCACGGACTTTAGCCCGGACGACCCTGAAATCCTCACACCATTGCTCACAGCCGATATGATTTTTATGGGACCCGGCAGCCCGACATATGCTGTCCGCCAGTTACAGGACAGCCTGGCATGGAATATCATCCGGGCCCGTCATCGCCTCGGGGCCACACTGATATTTGCTTCCGCTGCGACGATTTCGGTCGGCGCCTGGGCCTTGCCCGTTTACGAGATCTTCAAAGTGGGCGAAGACGTACACAGCCTGCCCGGACTTAATCTATTCGGCGAATTTGGCGTCTCCCTGTCCTTCATTCCGCACTGGAACAACGCCGAAGGTGGCATCGACTTGGATACCAGCCGTTGTTTCATCGGCCTGGACCGGTTCAACCAGTGGTGCGACACTTTGCCGCCAGAAAACACCATACTCGGATTAGACGAACATACTGGCATTATCTTTGATTTTCAAACCAGTAAATGTCAGGTGCTTGGCGTGAGCAGCGTTTCGATTGCCCGCGAATGTGACCCTGAAATGTACGCTACTGGCTCTGTATTCTCTCTGAGCGAGTTGGGTGAACTCCGCCTGCCAGAACCCTTGCATGCTGGAATCCCGCGAGATGTTTGGGAGATGGTTGCGGTTGCGGATGAATCTGAAGAGAATACCCCGCCGGAAGAAGTGCAGGCATTGGTTGAACAGCGACAAAAGGCCCGTGACGAGAAAAACTGGGCCGAATCCGACCGCTTGCGAGATGAGATCGCTGAACTCGGTTGGACCGTGCAGGATACGCCAGAGGGACCGAAGTTGGTAAAGACCTAGCCCCTACCCCCTCCCCAGCCTCCCCCATTTTTGCGAACTTCAGCGAAAATGGGGGAGGCTGGCTGCAGGGTTTTAACAAAGTCCAAAATTATGTCACCCTGAAGGAGCGTTCTCTGCGACTGAAGGGTCTCTCCTGCGCCGTGACGGAGATGCTTCGGGGCAGCGAACGCCCCTCAGCATGACATACCCATGTAGTCCAGTGACTTTGTTAAAGCCCTGGGGTGGCCGGAGGCCGGGTGGGGGTAGGCGGCAAAATGGGATACAATACAAGAGGTATATTTCACAAAGGAGTATCCCATGCGTCCCGTTGACATAATCATCAAAAAACGAGACAAAAAAGCACTTACACGCGAAGAAATTCGCTTTTTCGTACGAGGTATTTCAACCGGGCGTATCCCCGATTACCAGGTATCTGCCTGGGCAATGGCGGTCCTGCTTAATGGCATGACTCCCCGCGAAACAACGAACCTGACGCTCGCCATGGCGCAAACCGGCGAAGTGCTGGATATGCACGGTGTAGTTGATATTGCCGTGGATAAACACTCCACCGGTGGTGTTGGCGACAAGACAACTTTAGTTGTCTTGCCTATTGTTGCTGCTTGTGGGCTACCAGTCGGGAAGATGTCTGGCCGCGGACTTGGTTTCAGTGGGGGAACGCTGGATAAAATGGAATCCATTCCTGGCTACCGCTGCGACTTGACTACCGAAGAGTTTGTAGAGCAGCTGAAAAAAACAGGAATAGTGCTAAGCGGCCAGTCCAAAGACTTGGCCCCGGCGGATGGCAAGTTGTATGCCCTGCGTGACGTCACCGGGACGGTGCAGTCCATTCCCTTGATCGCTTCCTCGGTCATGAGCAAGAAAATCGCGGCGGGCGCCCATGCGATTGTGTTGGATGTAAAAGTTGGGCAGGGCGCTTTCATGGAGACCCTTTCTGATGCCCACGAACTGGCTGATTTGATGGTGCAGATCGGCCAGTTGGCCGGGCGGGAAGTGGTTGCATTGCTTTCGGACATGAACCAGCCGCTTGGCAATGCAGTCGGGAATGCGCTTGAAGTGATGGAGGCTATTGACACGCTTCGTGGTGGCGGCCCGGAAGATTTCCGCGAGCACTGTCTTCACGTTGCTGCACACATGCTGGTACTGGGAAAGCGTGCCAGTGATCTGAACGAAGGTCGCCAATTGGCTGAGTGGGCGATCATCGAAGACCGCGCCATCGAGAAATTCCGCACTTTAGTAGTAGCCCAGGGCGGTGATGTCGCTTATGTGGACGAGCCCGATAAACTGGCAAAAGCCAAATTCATCGAGGTGGTCGAATCGCCCCGAAACGGATACCTGGCTCAGGTCCAGGCGCGCATCGTAGGCGAGGCCTCTGTCGCATTGGGAGCCGGTCGGGCAAAGAAAGGCGATCCGATCGACCATGCAGTTGGATTTGTCATCCATCACAAGGTCGGCGATAAAATCGAAAAAGGCGAGCCACTGTTTACGGTCCACGCCAACGACGAAAAATTGCTGTCGGAAGCGCATAAAGCAGTGCTAGCCGCCCATTGTTGGAATGACACACCTGTTGCGCCCTTACCTTTGTTCTATGAATAAATATGGCGTATGGTCTTGCATAAAATTTAAGAATCGGGCATACTTACAGGAAAGAGCCTGATATTTTTATTCCGTAAGAGTGAAAATCAGGCTGTAAGGAGAAACGGGCATGGCGAAAGTACCTTTGCGCACATACAGTCGGGATATTGAGAACTTGGTGGATCGTGGCCAGCTTGATGAGGCGATTGCTCATTGTCGCCATATTCTCAACACCTTCCCCAAATATCTGGAAACCTATCGGTTACTTGGTAAGTCTTACCTGGAAGCCAAGCGTTATGAGGAAGCCACCGACATTTTCGAACGCGTTCTCATGGCCGTGCCTGATGACTTTGTCGCCCATGTCGGCAAGAGCATTATCCAAGACGAACAAAAGAACATGGACGCCGCCATCTGGCATATGGAGCGTGCCTTTGAGGTGCAGCCCTCCAATGCGGCTATTCAGGCGGAACTGCAACGCCTGTATGGTCGTCGTGATGGGATCGAGCCTCCCAAGATCCGGCTCACGCGTGGGGCTTTGGCGCACATGTACGTGCAAGGCGAGTTATACCCGCAGGCAATTTCCGAGATCAAGAGCGTTCTTGAAGAAGATAGCGAACGGCATGATATGCAGGTCTTGTTGGCGCAGGCTTATTTTCGTGCCGGTCAAAAAGGTGAAGCCGCCGAAGTATGTTCGCAGTTATTACGGCGTTACCCCTATTGCCTGGATGCCAATCGCGTCCTGGTAGAATTGCTCCCCGAAACCGAACAGGGTGAAAGTGTCCAGGCATATCGCCAGCGTGTCAATGAAATGGATCCTTATGCCGCATTTGCGACCCAGTCTGTCTTCCATACAGATGAGGTTTCTGATTCCGTCGTCAGTCTTGAACGACTGGAATGGGATGGTCAAGCGGTGGATGTTCGGCCTGACTGGAGGGAAACGGCAGGAATTGGGCGAGACGAAGGTGCTTCTGCGCGAGATGAAGAACCTGCCTGGTTGCGATCTGGGCTAATGGATGAAACTCCCGCCGCATCTGGTTCGACCGAGGAGCCTGCTCCCGTTTCAAGTGACGACGATATCCCTGATTTCATGCGCGATGCGGGCTGGGGCGAAAGCACTGGGGTTTTCCAGGAGGGCCCAAGTATGTTTGACGAATCCGGCGAAATTTCCGAAGAGTCAGGTATCGAGCAAGGTGACCTCCCTGACTGGGTCAAAGCCCTGGCGCCTAGTGGATCAGATTCGGAAAGCGCGGCTCCACAAACGGAACCAGGTGAAGACCTGACGCAGGATAACGTACCCGATTGGTTGCAGGGATTGGGAGACGCGCAAAGTACGCCATCTGCTGAGCAGCCCCTGGCGGACGAGGGTGTGCCTAATTGGCTCGAACCCATGAAGCCGTCAGATGAGGCGGCACCAGAGAATGAGGAGCAAGTCACCCCGGTCTCTGAAAGTGATGAGGGCCTTCCCGACTGGTTGGAATCCATGCAATCGGGAGAAGCAAGCGTTACGCAGGATGCTTCGACAGAGGGCATGGCAACTTGGCAGTTCGATGAGGAAGTGCCCGCGAGCCCGGTCGAGGCCGATGCAACAGAAACCGGCAGCCTAGGTGTATCTTCTGAAGAGCAGGATGATGCCATCGGCTGGCTGGAGGGTTTGGCAGCCAAACATGGCGCCAAGCCAGAAGAACTGGTGACAAAACCCGAGGACCGCAAGGAAACAGAACCCGAATGGGTCAAGCAAGCCAGAGAGGTGGCCGAAGCAGGACCTCCCGTTGCAACGGAGGAACCGGAAGAGCCCGTCGAAACGGTGGAGGAAATTGCTGCTCCCGTTGACATGCCTGATCTTCTGGCAGAAGAAGAGCCGCTGGAACCAACTGGTGAACCCGCTGTTGCTTTTGACTCAATCGATACGGGTGGATTAGGCACCTCCGCTGATGAACAGGACGATGCTATCGCCTGGCTGGAAGGGTTGGCGGCCAAACATGGCGCCAAGCCTGAAGAGCTGGTGACAAAACCCGAAGACCGCAAGGAAAGCGAGCCTGATTGGGTGCAACGAGCCAAAGAAGCAGGTGCAGAACCTGCCCTCGAGGAGCAGCTGCAACAGCCTGTTGCTGAAGAGCCTGTTTCACCCGCTGAAACAGATGAAACGGGTATGTGGCTGCGCGATCTGGGAGAGGGCGAATTTATAGAAGAACAGGAAGCAACTGCAACTGGCGAGGCTGAACCGCTGGCCACGGAGGAGGCCGCTCCCGACTGGCTGCATGAGATGGAAGAAGGCCCCTCGGAGGCAGAAGCAGCCCCGACGTCCGGGGAAGAGGCGCAAGTTCCTGGTTGGCTACGTGGAATGGAAACGAGCCCATCTCAGGCGGAAAGCGCCCCCGCTTTCCCGTCGGAAGAAGAAGTATTTTCGGAACCCAGTCAGGAAGTCGTCGACAAAGTTGATATCAATACCGCTTCCCTCGAGCAACTGGCAGAATTGCCTGGTATTGGGGATTTGTTGGCGCAAAATATTGTCGCACACCGTGAAACGTACGGTGGTTTCTCGAGCGTTGACGATCTGGGCAATATCGCCGGGATTGGCCCGGCCACCATTGATGAACTACGGGATCGAGTCGAGTTCAGTCAGATCGAAGCTGAAACAGGGACCGATGAGGCCAAGCTCTCCGATTGGCTGCAAAGCCTCGACTCTGAGACTACAGAGGCCGAATCTGTGAAAGCGCCTGCTGAAGAAGTAGCGGGTGAAGATCTGCCATTCTGGTTGGCTGACCTGGCGGAAGGTGCAGATCAAAAGCCTGCTCCCGCTGGCCCCAGCGATGATCT
>CAZLOC010000026.1:0-3662 GCA_964560935.1 uncultured Anaerolineaceae bacterium
GGCGCCGGTCAGGTAACCGCCGCTGGCCTTGACCGCGGCGATCAGGATCGGCACAACGACTGGGAAGAGCAGGATGGGCAGCAGCACGTCGCGCGTGCGGGTCTGCACGGCCATGCTGGCGAGCAAGGTCCCGACGGCGGTGTAACCGACCGAGCCGAGCAGGATGACCAGCAACAGCCCCGGCTGGAACAGGTTGATATTGTACAGCACGCTGTAAATCGGCAGGACGATGGCTTCCACGATGAGCATGAAAGCCAAATTGCTGATGACCTTGCCGAAGTAAATCGCGGACCTGTCCACCGGTGCAAGCAGGAGACCGTCCAGACAGCCGCGGTCTTTTTCGATGGCCATGGAGCGGTTCAGGCCGAGTGTGCCGGCAAAGGCGAAGGTTGTCCACAACACACCGGAGGTGACCGAGCGCCGCGTGGCGACGTCCAGTTCGAGGGCGAAATTGAAGATCAGGATGACCAGCAACGAGAAGACCAGCATGGCCGAGAGCAGTTCGCGTGAACGCAGTTCGGCGGCCAGATCTTTCCAGGCAACGGCTGCTATGGCTTTCCAAAAACTGGACTTGGCCGGGCGATGTGCCGCTGTAATTGTCCCTTCTGCCATGCTAACCTGCCAGCGCCTGTTTATAGAAGGTAAGCAGATTGTTTTTCCCTAGCCCATCGCGGGTGGACGAAGCCGCGATCACGCCGCGTGACAGGATGTCGAAACGGGTGGCCAGGTCTTCGGCGCGCGCCAGGTCGTGGGAGGTCATCACCACAGTGCGCCCCTGCCCGGCAACGGTCTGCAGCACGCCATCCAGCATAGATGAGGCGTCTTGGTCGAGCCCGGTATAAGGCTCGTCGAAGAGCATCACGTCCGGGTCGTGCAGCACGGCGCGGCCGATGGCCAGTCGCTGCTGCATGCCGCGCGAGAAGGTGCGGACGAGGTCTTTTCGTCGTTGTTCGAGGCCAACCATTTCAAGTACTTCCGTAATACGTACTTCGTATTGCGTAATCCCGTACATGCGGGCATAGAACGTCAAATTCTCTTCGGCGGTCAGATCGGGATACAGCAAGGGCAAATGCGAGACCACACCGAGACGGGCACGGACTGCCGCAGCCTGTTTGGGCAGGCTGTACCCGGCAATATCCACGCTTCCAAGCGAAGGCCGCGACAGTGAAGCCAAGATGCGCAGGAAGGTGGTCTTGCCTGCGCCGTTGGGACCGAGCAGCGCCACAAACTCACCTGGCTGGACCTGGAAGTCCAGTCCGCGCAGCACAGTTTTCAGTCCAAAGCGTTTGACGAGTTTTTTGACTTCAATCATGGTTTCATCTGACCCTCCCGAAGGACATCGGGACGATGTGAGCGGAGGGTCGAGTGGCGGCGCTTTTCCGCCGTATCGAGACCCGCAGTCGAAGGGTAGCTTGCTTAAGCTAATTCCTTCAATCTTTCCTTTAATTCCTCTCGGCGTGCCTGGTAGGCTTCATCAGGGATCTTTTTAGCGCGATGCAGGTCGTCGAGGGCGATGATGGCATCCATGACCTCTTCGGCATTCTCGAACTCGTCTCCATCCTCCTCGCCGTCATCGAAATCATCTTTGTCCAGCTTGTTCCGGTCGCGCAGGAACATCCAGACACCGGCCAAGATAAGCACCACGCCAAAAGCACCTGCGCCGATCAGCAGGGTTTGTCTGTTATCCACACCACTTGCTGCTGCGGATTTGACCTTGCCGGAAAGCGTCATTTCGAGCGGCGACCCAGCGCTCAGGCTATTGCCCGAGTACATCTGCACATTGAAACCCTGCTGTGTTTGCTGAATACCATCGTCTGTCAGTTGATCGCTTTTCACCTTGATGCCTTCCGGCACAATAACCAGCGCTGAACTCACCGGCAATGCCAACGGCTGGCTCAATTCCAGTTCTTTGTCGTATGGCATGCTGAAGAAAGCTACGATAGAATAAAAATCTTCGCTAGGCGGTATGGCTAAGTCGCCAGATTCGGTCCCCAGCAGAGGAGCGCTGTCTTGGGAAAGCTCAAGTCCTACATTCGAAGCGCCCTCCGGCAGGGGCATGAAGGGCAGGCTGGTCCCGTCTGTGGCAAAGACGTAAGCTTTGTCGCTCAGGTTGCTGATGGTGAACAACTCAAAAACCTGCACGCCGCCTTCCACCGCCATGTCGAAACTGACATGTAATTGCTCCACCACCAACCCGCCGCTATCCGTGGTGCTGTCATACACCGTGATATCCGGGATGGTTAGCTCAGTCATGCCGGCTTCGCTGATGACCAGGTCGGATTGGAAGGTGATGCCCTGGTAATTTGCTTCAGCCAGGAAGATGCGCCCTTCCGGGAAATCCACATCTTCGAATAGGAAGGCGCCGCTTTCATCGGTTTTCACCGTTTGTGTAACAACCTCCTGGGGTGTGCTGTTTGGGTCCGTAGAATGGTCAAAGCCGTGCAATGTGACGGTTGCCCCTGAGGGCGTCTCTCCACCACTTCCATTGAGGAGGACCCCGCTAGCCGAGCCGAAGCCAGCGAGGACGACGGTCGCTTCGGGCGTGGCCTCAACCTGCTCAGCTTCTAGCGGCGTCCCCTCCGCTGACGGGGTTTCCGTACCTGCCGCCTCGTTTGACGATGTCTCCGTTTGGGCAGGGACTGCGGTCGCGGTAGGGGCAGCAGACTCGGATGCCAGGGATGAAGCGCCGAAGGTCAGAGTCCGCAGATAAGCGGAGACTGCCACCAGTTCGTCTTGTGAAAGCGTCTCACCCAGGGCAGGAAGACCTTCACCACCTTCTGCCAACATGCTGACCAAATCGTTGGTTGAAAGAGCCGCCATTTTTCCCTGGTCGGTGAAGAAATCAGTCGGGCAATTGGCGCAATTCTTATCAAAGAGTTTCTCGCCCTTGCTGATCTGTTCAGGTGTGGTGCTGAGAGAAAGGGCATAGGCCACCACATCCCAGCGTTCCTGGTCACTCAGGCTATTGAAGGGCGGCATGAGCTTTTCCATGTTGCCGAGCGTGACGGTCAGAAACCAACTAGCAGGGGTGGCTCCTTCTGCAGACTGGGCTGTGCCAAGCGCAGGAACTGTGGCGCCCTGCGCGGCGAGCTGCTCGCTCATCACGCCGTCCGCCTGTCCGCTTTCACCGTGACAGGCGGCGCATTTTTCGGCATAGATGGCCGCGCCGTTTTGCAGGTCGGGCGCCTGGGCCGGGAAGACCGGGCCGTGCGTGGGCTGCGCCTGGGCACCCTGGACAGCGCCCGGCGGTGGGGTGATGTCCTGCGCCAGAGTCATGTTGCAAGCAGTGAGTAGAAGAGCAATAAGTGCAATAATCAATGGCGTGCGAAGTTTCATGAATTCCTCGGAGAGCTTTGAGACCTGAGACTTTAGACATCGGACTGCTAAGGTTTCAAGTCTAAGTTTTTATGTCTAATTGATAATTTTCCCACAAGATGGGCAGAAGCGGTCGGAAACCAGGATGGACTTGCCGCACTTGGGGCAAAAACCAGCCGATTTTTCTTTGCGGGTTTTGCGGCGGGCGGCTAACATCGATTCCAGATCATCATCGTCGAGTACGGTGACCGCTCCTTTAGCGGATGCGTCTGCGCGTCGGGAAGCCACGGCGGCTTCCATACGGCTCTCGGCGTCATGGCCCTCACCCCGCCCCCCTCTCCCACTGG
>CAZLOC010000026.1:3762-20178 GCA_964560935.1 uncultured Anaerolineaceae bacterium
AGAGGGGACGGGGGTGAGGGCATCCAGCTTGCGCAGCAGATCGGCGCCTTTCGCCAACAGTTCCGTGCGCTGGCGAGGGTAATCCTCCGCCGGGACTTTGCCCAGCGCGTTGTCAAAATCGAGTTCCTGCAGCGTATTGACGGCACGGTCATATTCGGCCATCAAGGCGGAATATTCGTGGTCTTCCTGTGTGGCGCGGCGGCCACGGCGTTGAATATATGGCTGGCCTACATACATCCCCACCAGGGTGACAACTGCCAGTACAAAAAAGATTGCTCCAATATCCATCAGGTTCTCATTCCCCTGTGGGGATGTTATCTGCTAAGAGAGGATTAATCGTGGCTTGTATTTCCTGCACAGAGGTGAACGGCCCGATCTTGATGCTGCGCAACACACCGTCTCGACCAATGAAGTAGGTTTCCGGTACACCCAGATTGCGGTTGAAAATGGACGAAATGCGCGAACCCAGGTCGGGTCCATTCGGATAGGTAATATCGAAGCGTTCTAAATAAGATTTTGCATTATCGGGTGTGTCTGTCCAGGCGATGCCCAGAAAGACCACTTCGCCATCTTCTTCGTAGAAGCGCCAGGCTTCTTCGAGTTCGGCGGCTTCCTGCTCGCAGGGTTTGCACCAGGAAGCCCAGAAGTTAATCACCACTACCTTGCCTTGCAGGTCTGAAATATTGACTTCGGAGGCGCCCTGGTAGGAATATCCCTCGAACATGGTCAGCGGAAAGTCGGGGATTTCTGAGCCAATACTGATGATCGGGTTTTGTGCTTTTTTCAGTCCCAGCCCTACCAGCACCAGCAGGGCCATCAGCACAACCCAGATGATAATCTGCGTTGACAAGCGGACGCCGCGCTTTGGCGCGGGCGTCGTGTTGGTTTGTTCTTCGGTCATGACGTTCTCCTACCCTCACCCTATCCCTCTCCCTTAGGGACGTGTGCCTGCAAGGGTAGAGGGGACAGGGGGTGAGGGGATTAATCCCTTTTCCTAAGTTCTTCTTCCATGCGCGCGATGTATTCATCATCGGACGAGGGCGCCGCCTCATCCTCATCCGCACCTGCACCCGTTGCCCTCTGCGGGGACGATGTAGACGCCTGACTCCAGGCCCTGAGCGCCCGGAAGAGCACGAAGACCCCTGCTACGATGGCGATTGGCGGCAATACGTAAAGCAGCCAATTTAAACCGGTGCGAGGCGGTTCAGCGAGAACGCGCGCGCCGTAGTAATCTACAAAATGCTGCTTGATCTCCGCTTCGCTCTTGCCGTCTGCCAGCATGCCGCGGATCTCTTCGCGCCATTCCTTGCAGGCTGTCGTGGGGCACACGTCCAGGGGTGTGTTCTCGCAGACTGGGCAATACATCTGTTTGGCGATGGCATTGACCTCGTCATCTGTGGGGGTGGAGCCCTGCGCGGAAACGGTAGCAACTGTGAGCGTAGAAAGAACGAGGATGAGAGTCGTGATCCAAAAGAGACGTTTCATGTCGCTCCAGATTAATCCGCTGCGCTGGGTTCCGCTGCGCGTTTGTTCACTCGCACGGGACGCAGGCTGGGGTCTTTGTCCGGCCAGGCAGCGAAGAGCATCCCGGTAATAAAGACGAGACTGCCCACCCACAGCCAGTTGACCAGCGGGTTGTGATAGATCTTGAAGGTCGCGCCTACAGATGAGACAGGCTGCCAGTCCACCAGCAGGATGTACAGGTCATCTTGCAACGTGCTGCGCTGACCGGGGATGGTCATGGTCTGCTGTGAGTCGAAGTAAAAGTCAATGCGCGGATAAAGCTGGCCGATGTATTCACCGTCTTTGGAAACATCGACCACTGCACGGGTGTACTGTACGCCAGCGCCCTCGTCTGGCCATGTAGCGACTTCCTCATACTCAACTGTGTAGCCAGCCAGTTGCAGTGATTCTCCCTGTGCAAGCGTGCCCTGGGTTTCGGTCTGGAAGATTTCGATGCCGAGGATGCCGATCGCCATCAACATCATACTGATGTGGATGATGTAGCCGCCATAGCGACGGCGGTTGCGGCCGGCCAGCCGCGCCAGTGCGGTGAAGAAGTTTTCTTTCTGCGCGCGCTGGCGGGCGCGGGCGCTGCGGAAGGTGTCGTAAAGTGTGACCGAAACGACAAAGGCCACCAGAAAGAAGCCGATCAAAGCCACCACCTGCCTGTAACCTGCCAGATATGCCAGCATGGGGATGAATAGCGCCGGGATGGTCGGTTTCCAGATGGCGCGTCCGAGTGTCATAGCCGTTGACTTACCCCAGGCCGAAAGCGGAGCGATCCCCATCAGCGCCATCATCGCGCCGAAGATGGGCCCATTGGCGCGCTCATAATAGGGTGGGCCAACGGTCACTTTTTGGCCGGTGAAGAGTTCTGAAGCAAGAGGGTAAATTACGCCTACAAAGCAGACTACCAGCACGCTCAGGAAGAGCAGATTGTTGAGCAGGAAGAAGGCTTCGCGCGAGATCATGGACTTCATTTCGGTTTCTGATTTCAGTTCAGGCCAACGCCAGATCAGCAAGGCGATGGAGGTAATAAAGGTCACACCGATGAATGCAAAGAACATTGGTCCAATAGCGCTCTGGGCAAAGGCGTGCACAGACGAGAGCACCCCGGAGCGGGTCAGGAAGGTGCCGAAAATGACCAGCGAATAGGTCAGGATAATCAGGATCATGTTCCATTGTTTGAGCATACCTTTATGCTCCTGGATCATGACCGAGTGCAGGAAGGCTGTGCCGGTCAGCCAGGGCATGAAGGCCGCGATTTCGACCGGGTCCCAGCCCCAGTAGCCGCCCCAACCGAGCACGTCATAGGCCCAGCGCCCGCCCAGCACGAGTCCCAGTGAGAGGAACAACCAGGCCCACAATGTCCAGCGGCGCGTGATGCGCGTCCAGCGGTCATCGGTGCGGCCGGTGACCAGCGCAGCGATAGCGAACGCAAAGGGAATCACGAAGGAGACAAAGCCCAGGTACAGCATGGGCGGGTGGATGATCATGCCAGGGTGCCGCAGCAGCGGGTTGAGTCCCTGGCCATCTTGCGGGGTGATGGGTATTCCACCGACCGGCCTGAAGTCGTAAGCCTGAACGCCGTCAATGGTCTGGTAGAAGCGGGCAAAGGGGTTCTCGTTGAAAAAGATATTCAATGATAGGAAAAAGGCCAACGTAATGGAAGAGACCACAATCACCCAGGGCAGGAACTCGCGGTCGCGTTCCCATTTGCGCAGGGTGACCGCAGACGTGAAGGCCGACAGCAACCAGGCCCAGAAGAGCAGGGAACCGGCCTGTCCACCCCACCAGGCAGTGACTTTGAGGTAGGTTGGCATGCTGCGGCTGGTCACTTCGTACACAAAAGACACATCGAAATGATTGTTGACCAGCAGGTAGATCAAGACTCCCGCCGCCAGGGACAGCAAGGGGAAAGTGAGTAATTGAGCGCGCCGGGCGCTCTCCACCATTTGCGCGGACTGCTTTCTTTCACCAATAATTGCAGCAATGACGCTATAAAGCGCTACTACAAAAGTTACGATTAAAACGCCAAAACCAAAATCTGCAAGCATGTTTTCTCCAGTAATAATTTACAACACCTGACAGGGCTTAGAGTCCTGTCAGGTGTTATATTTACTTATCCTTCGCTTTGTTCAGGTACTGCCTCTTCATATTTAGTTGGGCATTTGAGCAGCAATTCGTCCGCGTAGAAGATGCCGTCTTCTCCCATGTGGCCGGTCATGATAGCCTGGGCTTCATCGCGCAACAGGTCTGGTTTAGGGCCCACGTAGACTACCTGCATGCGCGCGCGTGTCGGGTCCGTGACAGCTTCGTGCAGTACAAACGCTAATCCGCCTTGCGCTTCGATGTCGGCATTATCGCCCGGTACGTGGGCAACGTCAAAGGAAAGGGTCAGGGTTTGCGGGTCATATTGGATCGAGTCGCCGATCACAGCGCCAGAAGCGCGCAGGCTTTTGCCGACCACAGCCCGGCCTTCGGCTTTTAGTTCGTCAATCGTCATAAAATATTCTGCGCTAGCCTGTGTGGACGAAACAATCAGGTAAACGACTGCTGCCAGGATGAGCAGGCCGCCCAGGATGAATTTAGTTCGCTGCATTGCGATACCTCCAGAAAAGAGTAACGACAAAACGGTAAATTTGTCTGCCTTTTCATTTTACACATATAGATTAATACAGGCTGAGAAGGGGCGGGATAGATGTCATGAAATTCTCTCGAATTTGTCCTAATACCAATAAAAAAGCTCTGAGCGCTGGTGAAAGCGCTCAGAGCCTGACAACATTCCATGATTTGACTTACTCCAACGAAATCAATCCCGTCCGAATGGCGAACTTGACCAACTCCGTGCGGGAATGCATGTTGAGTTTTTTCATAATGCGTTCTCGATGACGGGCAATGGTTTTCGGGCTGAGGCCGAGCTTCTTGCCAATGTCGTGGTTGTTGAGCCCTTCTCCTACCAACTCCAGCACCTGGCGCTCACGCTCACTCAAAATGTCCAGGCTAATAGCATCCTTGTCCTTTTCACTGGTTTCATCAGGAATGGGGAGCGTGACACTTTTTGCCAATTGTTGGTAATCTTCGAGCAGCCAGCGCGCCAATGCGGGTTGTAGGTAGACATGTCCAGCCGCCACTGCCTTGATGGCGGCAACCAACTCATCCGCGGCGGCCTGCTTGGTGATGTACCCGGAGGCGCCGACCGACAACATCTTCATGAAATATTGCTTGTCGGCATGCACAGTCAGCACGAGTATTTGACAGTCGGGATAAAGCTTCTTGAATTGCAGGGTGGCTTCTATGCCATCCATATCTGGCATGGTAATGTCCATCAGCACGATATCCGGCTGCCTTTCCCTGGCATTCTCCAGTGCTTGCAAGCCGTTCTTCGCTTCTGCGATCACCTCGAAACCGGATTGTGTTTCCAGAAATGAACGTAAACCGGTGCGTACCACATCGTGGTCATCAACCAGCATGAGTTTTATAGTGTCCATGGCTATTCTCCTTGTTCTTGTATCGGGATGACCACCTCAACAGTTGTTCCTCGCCCGGGTGCGGAATACAGGACCAATTCTCCGCCGACCGACTCAACCCGTTCACGCATACCTTCCAGACCCCAACCCCGCGGCGGACGAAGCGGCTCGTTCGGGTCGAAGCCTTTGCCTGCGTCCACGATCCCGAGCGTGACCGCCTCCAGAGCGTAATCCAGGCGCACGAGGGCTTGATTGGTTCCCGCATGACGAGTGACGTTGGTGAGCGCCTCTTGCGTCACGCGGAATAATACGATTTCGATCAGAGCATCAAGCCTTTTTTGTGTTCCATTCACTTCGAATGTGACATCCATCCCTTTCGGACAGCACTCGCTATCCAATAAGGATTTGATGGCTGGCACAAGACCAAGATCGTCCAAATGAGCGGGCCTCAGGTCGTGGACCATAATATACAGCCCTTGTGACATCTGGCGGCTCAGGTCTTGTAGCTTGGCCACAGTGTCCTGTATTTGCGGTTTGCGTTTGGCCAGCTCGCGCAGGGTAGCCAATTCCAGTGTAAATGCTGTCAGGGTTTGTGATGTTTCATCGTGCAATTCGCGAGCGATGCGCGCGCGTTCGTCTTCCTGTGCCTGCACGATATGACGCAACAATTCGCGCCGGATATCTTCCTGCTGTTCCAACGCCTCCAACCGGGCTTGCTGTGCTGAAAATAATTGCCTCTTTCGCTCTTCTTCCATAAACTGACTGGCGCGCAGGAGAGTGACTGAAATGATAATTGCTGCTATCGTGCGGATGATCTGAACAGGAAAGCCAAAAAATTCTAGAAATGCATCTGCGTTTAGGAAATGGGCTGGAAACATGTCCAACGGTCGGACGAATAAATGAGTGACTGCGTAAATCCCGAAGCCATAGGCCGTCCACGAAAGATAATGACCGAGCGATATATGGTTTTTCTGTTTCGCTTGCCAACTTTGGTTATGTAAAGAAATGGCGCTGTACGCAGCGGCAGGAACTGCCATCAGGTAGCGCATCAGTCCATCAAGCAGGTCTGGCCACGGAGGGGGTGAGATACGATAAGCTAAAATTGCGCTGCCAATTATTATTAGAGCGTATGAGCCGAAAAGAATAAGATTGAAGATGGGGTTTCTTATCGGGTACCAGGAAGCCAGGCTAAGTGATTGATAAGCGAAAATCAATAATGCAATATAAGATAAGGAAAGAAGAGCCAGGCGTATCCAGGATAACCAACCGGGTAGAGGAGTTCCAATAATCTCTGCTTGCTCAAGGTATGATTCTAGCCATTCGTGGGTGCCATGGATCAGGCCGAAGGCGGCCAGCGGGCGTAAAACGCGCGCCTGCGCCAGGGCAGGCGCGCGTCCGGATTCGAGCGCCATGGTAATGCCCATCCCGAAGAAAGCCAATCCATAGATGAAGAAAACCAGGAAGGTGAATTGATCCATGCTTACTTTTAGAACCTTTTACAGATTATTGTACATGGTATCGCTTGATTTGCCTCGTTTGGGTTATCATATCCAATGGGTGACGGATGTCATAACTATCTAGCTCATTAAAGAGTAAAAAATGTGTAAAAAACTCTGATTGTGACATTTGTCACGCGTCGTTTAGCCCAATTTAACTTGCTTTTAATGTTGTTTGGAATTATAAATTGGTGTAAACTCCCCAATCTTAGTAGGGTTACATTCCTGTTCCTTGAAAGGAGGTACTTGAACGCATAGATAAAACCTTTACGAGAATCACCGAACCCAATTTTAAGGAGAATGCTACCTATGTCTATCAAGAGAATGCTCATTTTGCTCGGAACGCTAATCGTGGTGGCGGTCGTCATCGCGGCCTGTGGTCCCGGCGAAACCCAAGCGCCGACCGAGGCCCCGGTCGAGTCGACCGAAGAAGCCCCGATGAAACCCGCAGCCGAAGTACCCTATTTGGCCGCTTGGGAGGGCTCTGCACACAATGCTTCGGATACCGAGCCTTTCCGTCATTGGGATGAGGAGGATCCGGCTGAAGTGCCGACCTCCTGCGCCAAGTGTCACAGCACGCAAGGCTACCAGGATTTCCTGGGCGCAGATGGCTCCGCGGTTGGTGCAGTGGACGCCGCAGTACCAGCCATGGAAGTTTATGGTATTCAGTGTGTGGCCTGCCACAATCCTGTTACCCTGACCAAGACTGATGTGACCTTCCCCTCGGGTGTGACCGTTAGCGCTGGCGATGACAGCCGCTGTATGGAATGCCATCAGGGTCGCGAGTCCAAGGTCAGCATAGATCAGAAGATTGCTGATTACAACGCCGTTGATGCTCCCGATGCTGTCCCGGCTCCAGTGGATGATCGTGCATTCGGTTTCAGCAACATCCATTACTACCCGGCTGCGGCCACACTATACGGTGGCGTTGCCATGGGCGGCTACCAGTATGATGGCAAGAGCTACGACGGCAAGTTCCGCCACGTAGAAGGCATCGACAGCTGTACCGGCTGCCATGATCCTCACACCCTGGAAGTCAAGGTTGAATCCTGCGCCACGTGCCATGAAGACGTTGCCTCTGTGGATGATCTGAAAAATGTGCGCATGGTTTCATCCGCTTCTGACTACGATGGCGATGGCGACACAGCAGAAGGCGTATATTACGAGATCGAAGGCCTGCAGGAAGCTTTGTATGCCGCAATTCAGGCGTACGCTGCCGATACCGCTGGCGCCGAAATCTCCTATGATCCGGCCACCTACCCGTACTTCCTGGGTGCTGATGGCAGTGGTTACGCTAATTGGACCCCGCGCCTGCTCAAGGCCGCCTACAACTACCAGATGGCTTACAAGGATCCCGGCAAGTTCGCGCACGGCGGCAAGTATGCCATTCAATTGCTCTACGATTCGATCGAGGACCTGAACGGTGATGTGAGCGGCCTAGCGCGTGAAGACGCTGGCCACTTCGCTGGCAACACTGAGCCCTTCCGCCACTGGGATGAGGACGGCGAAGTACCCGCTGATTGTGCTAAGTGCCACAGCGCCACCGGTCTGCCTCAGTTCATCAAAGAAGGCGCCAATGTTTCCAACGAGATCTCCAATGGCTTCATGTGCTCCACCTGCCATAACGAAGAAGCCTGGCCTGAGCGCTACACTGTTGCTTCTGTGACCTTCCCGAGCGGCGCAACCGTCAGCTTTGGCGGTCAGGATGCCGATGGCAATTTCGTTGCTAATGACGGCAATCTGTGTCTGCTCTGCCACCAGGGTCGCGAATCCAAAATTAGCGTGGACAAGGCCATCGCGGCTGGCTCATTCAGTTTCCGCAACGTGCACTATTTCGCGGCTGGCGCTACGCTCTTTGGCGCAGATGCCCAGGGCGCTTACATGTACGATGGCAAGGAATACGCTGGGTACTTCGAAGCGCATCCGCTCAACAGGTGCCAGGATTGCCACGACGTACACGCTTTGCAACCCAAGGTCGAAGCCTGCGCAGGCTGCCATACTGGCCAGGAAGTGGAAGCTATTCGCATGAGCGCGCCTGACTACGATGGCGACGGCGATACCATTGAAGGTGTGAAGGCCGAGCTCGATGCTCTGGCTGAGGCCCTGTATGCTCAGATCCAGACTTACACCGAGGCTCAGGGCAAGAAAGCCGTCTACAATGGCGTTGCCTACCCGTACTGGTTCGATGAGGCTGGTGAACGCTTTGCCGCCTTCGATGCAAAATCCCTCAAGGCTGCTTACAACTTCCAGTATTACCAGAAGGATCCGGGTGCCTTTGTGCACAACGGCAAGTTTGTTGCTCAATTCCTGATCGATTCGATTGCGGATCTGGGCGGCAACGTGGGTGGTTACACTCGCCCATAAAGCTCGATGCTTGGGGAGATGAAATAAGATAAAACGATAGCGGATGCGTATGCATCCGCTATCGTTTTATCAGTTTTGCTTTTTTGTGTTAATAAGTGTAAAATTTACACATTGTCAAAGAATGAAAACCGTCACCCCTGTTTTGGAGAAATGCAAATGCGATTTAAAGAGAGAGTAAAAAAGATATTTTCCCCGGCGCCGGGTAAGCCGCGCTGGCTGGTCGTTTTGCCTTATGCAATTTTGGGGGTGGTGTTGATTTTGGTTCTTTCCGGGGGAGCGTATGCCTGGGATTACACCAATTCCCCTCAGTTTTGTGGAACTACCTGTCATACCATGCCACCGCAGGACGCAACATACAAGATTTCCCCACATGCCAACGTATATTGCACCGAATGCCATATTGGGCGCGCCTTCGTGGGCGAACAATTAGCGCGCAAGACCGAAGATGTGTATGAGCTTTATTCCATGGTCTTCCATGTCTATGAGTTCCCGATTCGTGCTACACGTACGAAGCCCGACATCCTCACTTGCGAGAAATGCCACTTGCCCGAAACCTTTTCCGATGATAGTTTACGGACGATTACCCGTTTCAAAGACGATATTCCAAACACCTCGTATGATATCTATCTGATCTTGAAAACGGGAGGCGGCACGAAGCGTGAAGGACTCGGTAAAGGGATCCACTGGCATATTGTCAACCCGGTCTACTACTATTCTGATGACCCGGAAAACCAGGATATCCCGTACGTGCGAGTGGAAAATGAGGATGGCACATTTACCGAATACATGGATATTGAATCGGATTTTGATCTCACCAGCGTGGACGAGAGCCAGTTGGAAAAGATGGAGTGCACGACCTGTCACAATCGCGTCTCGCATAATTTCCAACCCCCGGCAGAATCGGTAGACAGCGCTATGGCGCGTGGTTTGATCAGCCCAGACATCCCTGGCATCCGCAGGCGGGCTGTTGAGGTGCTTTCCACTTCTTACGCCTCGCGCGATGAAGCGATGACGGCCATGGATGAGATCGAGGCCTATTACAAAAACACGGATTATTATCCAGGCCATGGTGAGCAGATCAGCACAGCGATCCAGACTCTCAAGGATATTTATGGCCGCACGGTATTTTTGGATCAGAAAGTGGACTGGACCACGCACCCGAACAACATCGGTCATATCTACTCTCCGGGCTGCTTCCGTTGTCATGACGGGAAACACCTCGATAATGAACAACAGGCCATCCGTCTGGAATGCAACCTGTGCCACTCCATCCCGGTCGTGGCCGGTGACCAGGATTTTGTCGCTAACATCGAGATCAGTCGGGAGCCCGAGCCCGAATCACACCTGAATCCCAACTGGATCAGTTTGCATAATCAGGCTTTCGATGCGACTTGTGCCAATTGTCACACCACCGCCGATCTTGGTGGTACGAGTAATACCTCCTTTTGTTCGAACAGCGCCTGTCACGGCAGCGTGTACACATATGCCGGTTTCGATGCTCCTGCACTGCGTGAGATTTTGAAAGACCAATTACCTCCACAGCCAGAAGCACTGCCTCCTGCGCCGGTGGTGGGAGTCCCAACCTATGAGGCCAATATTGGCCCGTTGTTTGCAGCCAAATGCACAGCCTGCCACGGAGCGACAGCTTCAGCTAACCTGGATCTGTCCACCTACTCAGGTGCGATGAAAGGCAGCGATAAGGGTCCGGTCATCGTGGCAGGGGATAGCGCTGGTAGCAAACTGGTCGAAGTGCAGAGTGGAACCCACTTTGCGACGTTCTCTGCGGAGGAATTGGAACTGGTCATCCAGTGGATCGATGCGGGTGCACCAGAACAATAGATTGCGTTCTTGAATAAAATAGACCCGGTGTCCGAACTTCGGACACCGGGTTTTTGTACTTTCAAAGTGTTTCTGACTCTGTACTTCTCTATTTGTGTTCGTGATGTGATTGCGAGACAAAAGGCAGGTAGCGTGCCGCCAGGCTGAAACCTAGCAACCAGTACGAAATCACCAGGGAAGCGACGGACCACTCCTGCCAGGTGGGCACGTAGGAATTGAGCACAACTGTCGGCGTGAAGGGATCGTACGTGATCGAAGCGATCAGGCCAGAGAAGTTGTAGTTCCAACGCACCAGCACGGTACAGAATACCGGCAGAACGGAAGCAGCCATCAGGATGCGGAAGTTGCGGACGCGCCTTGCCAGTAACATAATGGTGCCGGGAATCAACGCGAAAAGAACTTGCCCTACCCAGAAGGAAGTCGAGTACGGCGAAATCGAGTTGAGCATTTCGGTCTGCAAGGCTACTTCAATATCGAAACTATAGTAGTTTGTGACAGCCCAGTCCCAGATGCGGATGTAGATGCACAGCAGGATGATGCCGCCAGCAATCCGGGCCACATCGTACAGTACATCGTCTTTGATCAGTCCAGGGCGCATGATACGGAATACAACCACGCTCAGGAAGAAGAGCAAAGCCGTCCCGCCGCCCATGGCCGAGAGCACGAACTGTACCGGCGCGCTCTGGTTGAACCATAGCCCGCGCCCGGAAAGGACGGAATAGGTGGCGCCCAGCGATGCCTGGTGCAGCAGGGAGAGCGTTAAGCCAATTACAGCCAAAGCTGGGCCATAGCTGTGCAAGCGATGGGCCAGCCAGTTCAGCCCGTTGGAAGCCTTGCGTAAGAAGGGAAAGCGCTCCAACCAGGGATGTTTGGTGAAGGCCGGGTGTTCCAGTACAATTGGCAGCAGTTCCGCCGCCAAAACAGTCAGATAGAGCACCACGCACATGGTGATTTCCCACAGCAAGGAATGCGTTTGCCAGAAAACAACTGGGTGCCAGAATCGCAGTGGCTGGCCCAAGTCGAAGAGCAGTACCATACCAGCGGTGGAATAGCCCAGGAAACCCAGCAAGACGGCCAATTTCCCAACAATCTCCATGCGTTTTATCCTGAGCAGGTAGACGATCACGCCGAAGGTGAAGGCGCTGCCTCCCAGCGCGATAGCAGCCAGGTCAATCGTAATCCACAGCCCCCAAGGTACCTGATTGGAAAGGCCGGTTACCTGTAAGCCTTTGGAAAACACTTCGTAAGCGCCAACCAGGCCAAACAGGATGCCAACAACCAATAAGGCAATCCAGAGGGGGAAAATATTCACTTCTTTTTTGCCCATACGTATGGTTAGCGGTTTGATTATATATTCCATCTTAGCCTCCCTCAGTGGTTAGATCGCTTGGCTCTTCTTGAGGTGGGATGTAATATACCTTGGGTGCCGTACTCAACTCTTCGCGCAGGCGAATGGTCACTGTGGTTGTGCTCAACGCTTTGGAAATGGGACTTTCCGGGTCGTTCAAATCCCCAAAAATGCGCGCTATCGTCGGACAGGCAATCACACAGGCTGGGGTAGCCTGCGGGTCAACGCCCGGCGTCAAGCCTCGTTCCACACCCGGGTCGATACGGTGTTGACAGAAGGTGCATTTTTCCATCACGCCGCGCGGGCGAGGCGGGACTTCAGGTACACCGTATTCCGGCACGCGCGGGCTGAGCTCAGTATGTTTCTTCCAATTAAAGACACGTACATCGTACGGGCAGGCTATCTCACAATAGCGGCAACCAATGCACAGGTCATAGTCCATGGTGACGATGCCATCAGGTCGTAGGTAGGTTGCGTTTACCGGGCAAACGTGCACGCAGGGCGCATCATCGCAATGCATGCACGGTCGTGAAAGGAAGAATTCTACGCCTGTTCGTGTGGTCTCGGTGGTGACC
Organism: uncultured Anaerolineaceae bacterium; assembly: GCA_964560935.1. Lineage (GTDB taxonomy): Bacteria > Chloroflexota > Anaerolineae > Anaerolineales > Villigracilaceae > JAABUE01. Next base: position 16,358 of record CAZLOC010000026.1, read on the forward strand.
GTATTGTAGATCATTTCATCTTGCAAGTTATTGACAGCCTGGCAGGCATATGTGCAGTAATTGCAGCCGATACACTTGTTGATGTCGATCAACATACCCCAGCGTGGGCCTTCTCCTTCACCATGTTCGCCTTGTGCCCGGCCTCTGGTTTTACCCAGGTTCACCACTTGAGTTAATGCCGCAGCACCGGCCATTGCGCCAGCGATTTTCACGAAATCCCGCCTGGAGACGCTTTTGTCAGCTTGTTCCATGTTCTCTGGTTTCTCGCTCATCTTGCATACCTCCAAACGATTACACGTTTAGAGAGGCAGCGTCAAACTTGACACTGCCCGCTCTTCTTATTCCTTTGCCTCATCACTCTCATCGCTTGCTTCAGGCTCTGAGTGGCCATTTGTTCCTGATAACCTGCGCGTGGATAACAGCCAGTACGAACCGCCTCCCAGCAAGATTCCAAGCAGGATCATGAACCAGTTTGGTAAACCGATCCCAGTGCCTGTTTCTTCTACTACTTCTACCACTGGTTCGGGGTACTCTCCTGTCTTAGCGCCTTCCTCCAGACTCACGGCAAGGCCGGCTCGGACGAGCGCGTCCGCTGCGTGAACATTCTCTCCATGGCACTTCAAGCAAGTATCCAGGGCGATCTCGAAAGTATGACCTGTGTCCAGATCCGTATTCTTATGGCAGGAAAGACAATCAAATCCGGCTACATGGTGTGTTCCATGTTGCGAGGCAGTCACCTCATCGCGATGACAGGATTCACAAGCGGTCTTGTTATCCCCAACCACGCGTTGATACTGGGCGTGAGGCTCATGGCAGGTTGCGCAAGTCAGTCCCATCTCTCCATGCACGCTATTTTGCCAGTCACGCAATTCGTTCAGGTGACAGGCGCCACACACATCCGCTGAACGTGATGAGGTGTAAGGAGATAGTGGATGTTCTAGATTGCCTTCCAGATGGTGGCAAGAGACACATCCCACACTCTGAGAACTGTGCACACTCTCAGCCCATATCTCATACTGTTTTCCATGGCATTCTTTGCAAGTGTCAGGAGAATTTTGGGGAGCAGCCTCGATCTCAATCGTCAAAACGGGAGGAAAATTGGTCAGGCGAGAGACGTTTGTTGCGCTATATCCCAGGGTAGCAAAATCAAGCCGCCCACCTTCCGCTGTATGACAATCTCGGCATTGCAAAGAGTCCTTAGCCGGGGCGACCATATGAGTAGTAGGCCAGTACATGACGGATTCAAGCCAGCCATATTGGCCACTATAAGGCAACCCGGCATATTCCATGCCGTAGGAAATGGCCATATCCCAGTCATAGCTCTTCCAATAGGCGGCTGTATCTTCCGGGTTGTTGGGGAACAGATGGGGTATAACCAATGTGTTGAATCCACTGTCGTAGGGCTGGATCGCTTCAAAACGCTTCACAGGCCAGATACGTGCGTTGAGATCGTTAATGTCGCCCAGGAATTGGTTGATAGTCAAAGGCGTGGACGGATCAATTTTATCCCCGGCCAGCGTGTATTGCACCACGCCGTTGAACCATAGGTATTCAGGCACCACGTTCTCTTCCCAGGTAAACTCGCCTTTTTGCCCATCGTAGGTGATATGGCCGTTGGCATCTTTCTCGACAACAGGTTGTCCATCCTGCAAGCGACCGGCTTTGGACCAATCCCAGAACATCTTGGTGGCGACGCCGCCGCGCGCAAATTCAGGGATATGGCAGGTTTGGCAGGCGACACGTTTGGCGTGTTGGTTCAGCAATGCCAGCGGATGGGGCGCCTCGGTGTGGCAGGATTCACAGCCTTTCCAGCCTTCGGGGTCCATGCTGTAGCGGCTGCCAGCGATCTCATGCTCAGTTGTCACGTGGCAGGTGGTACAGGTAAAGTTCCCGCCATCCGGCGACATGTGCACATCAACATCGTAAGGCACATCTATCAAAGAGCTATCCATGTCGCCGTGTTTGACCTCATCTCCGCCACCGCCATAGAAGTGACAGGAACCGCAGGTGGCGATGGAAGTGCTGCCAATGTTTTGCGCTACGTAGGCCAGATCAACCGGTTCAAAGGTCTCGCCTTTGAATTCCTTAGCTTCGCCTAAAACCGGCATGCCTGCCGCCGTGGGGAACTTTTTGTAGGTCCCGGTAGTGTCGTGGCAGACCAGACAATCGATATTCTCCTGGGCGGAGAAGTCGAAGTTTTTATCCTTCCACCCATACCCAATATGGCAGCTTGTGCAGCGTGGCTCGTTGGATTGGATGCTGATGCAGTAATTGTTGATCAGCGTCTTTTTTCCAAGCACTTGTTCAGTCGCTTCGTTAACAAACTCCCATGTCCAGTGGGTGGTATGGACGATCTGGTTACCCGCTTCCGTGTGACAAGCTAAGCAAATTTTTGTCACTTGCTGGGGCGTATCGAATGGCCCGGCAAGCGCCGCGATGGAAGTGTGGTCAACTGTTGGACCGGGTGTGGGCGTTGCTCCGTCCTGTGCAAGTTTTGCGGCCTGGGCATTTTGGTTGGGCGTTCCAAAAGCCAGACCAAAGCCCAGGAAGGCCAGTATCACACCGGTCGTGAATACGACTTTCCGTAGAGTGGGATAAGGTTTTTGTGACATTTTGCACATTCTCCCGAAAAAAAGTCTAATACATCGCATATAGCGTAATTGATAAGTGAATGAGCGCCAAGTGCAACCTGTCATCGAAGCATAGACTAAATGTCATAACGAAAATGAGTATATGTAATAGGCGATGAAAGGGTTTGCTTATACTTCCCCGATAATTTTTTAACCAAAAAATGTCCTCTTCTGTGAGGACATTTTTGATTGCTGTGTAGTGGTTCTATGAGGTTTCACGTCGCAAACGCGTCCCACAAGTACGGCAAAAACGGTCACCGGGTTGCGCCCGTTTTCCACATTGGTGACAGTATACGTCTTCGCTATCATGGTCTTCATCACGCGAGCGATGGCGCTTGCGTGACGCCGGTTTTCCCTGACTGGTTTGCCAAAAATAAATGCCACCGCCAACGATCAATAATACTCCCAAGCCACCCAGGATGTATGGCAGATAGTTGCTTAAGGAAATGCGTCCTTCGGTGTTTTCATCGATTATCTCGGTCTGGAGAGGCCCGCTCATGCTCAGACGGTCAGATGTTTTGATGTAGGATATCAAAATGGGGACTTGCTCGCCAGCCTCTAAATCGCTGGTCCCCCATTCGAGCAGGGTTTGCTCGCTACCTGCTGGAGTGCCATCCCTCATTTGCGGATCGGTTTTCACTTCTGTAGTATCAACGGGAACCATCAAACTTACGTCTAATACCTTAACAGCATAATTGCCCGGCCATAGGAATGAAAAAGATCGGTTTTCACCTTGCATTTTCAGTTCGGTATCATAATATTCGATCTGTATTGCAGGATGATTGGCAATGACAGTCACTTCAAGCCCTCCATCATTTTTTTGATACGTGTAATCAATGTTTTGATCTGAAACGGTTTGTGCTGTTGGGCCAACTGCAACAACGTAAGGTTTGTCAACGTTCCCCGGTAGTTGAAAGGTTAGTTCGGTTGGCAGTGAAACAGTGGATGCAAGTTGAATGTTTAAGATAACTAGCATGGCCGGTTGATCGTATTCTGGCCATAACTGTATAAAAACAGTATCTAGCGCAACCCCTCCCTGTGCACTGGCAGGGACGGGAATGGTAAGAAGAACCAACAGAAGTGGTAACAAAAGCCATTTGTACAAAGAGCCGTGCATGGCGCCTCCATGAAGCAGTGTTTGCTTAATCTTACCATTTATCCCGCATTTCGCACTATTACTGTCTTTTGGGG
>CAZLOC010000027.1:0-5052 GCA_964560935.1 uncultured Anaerolineaceae bacterium
GGGGGAAGTGGGGTGTTGTGGACGGGCGTAGCCCGTCCACAACACCCCACACCCCGAATTATTGAACAGATACCTTTTTTGTTTGGGTACTGGCGGAATCGGCATTGGAACCTACGATCCCGCGGTTACAAGCCCTACAGAATATGGCCGGGCTGATAATTTTCAGGTGTTATACTTCCCCATATCTACCTGTTCAAATTTGTCATCAATTGATACCAATACGTTGGCGATTTTCTGAAAAAATGGGAAAGAGTATAAAGTGGCTTTTGCTTGCTGGTTTATTGATCTTAGCCGGTTTAACTTTCTACATATTCCACGATTTTCCATCCCTTGATTCTATCCCCGAAGGCCTCAACCGGCCCAGCGTGCGCATTACCGACCGGAACGGGCGCTTGCTCTATGAGATTCTGCCGGAGGAGGGCGGTCGCCATGCCGTGCTGTCTTTCGATACGATTCCGCAGTGTGTGAAGGATGCCACTGTTGCCGTCGAAGACAAGAATTTCTACACTAATCCCGGCGTGGATATCCAAGGCATCATCCGGGCCTTTTGGATCAACCTGCAAGGCGGCGAAACTATCGCCGGGGGCAGCACCATCACCCAGCAGGTAGCCCGCAACCTGCTGCTCAGTCAGGATGAGCGTGCCGAGCGCACCCTGCGCCGAAAATTGCGCGAGGCCGTGCTGGCCTGGCAAATGGCGCGCCGCTTTTCGAAAGAGGAAATCCTGGCGTTGTATCTCAACCAGGTCAACTACGGTGGGATGGCTTACGGCGTAGAAGCCGCCTCCCAGACCTATTTCGGCAAGCCCGCATCCGAGCTGCTCCTGCCGGAGTGTGCCCTGCTGGCCGGACTGCCGCAGGCCCCCGGCCTCTACAATCCCTTCACCAACCCTGATCTGGCCAAAGAGCGTCAGGGCATCGTGCTGGGACTGATGAAAGCGCAAGGCTACATCTCGGAACAGGAGGAGGGCGAGGCCATATCCGCTCCGCTGAGTTACAATCCGGTTCCATATCCCATCGAAGCGCCGCACTTCGTCTGGATCATCCGCGACCAGCTTGACCGGCTGTTTGCCGATGGGAAACTCGACCCGCACCAGAGCCTGGTCGTCCGCACAACGCTTGATCTTGACTTCCAGCACACTGCCGAGGCCGCCGTGACCCGCCAGGTGCGCGCCTTCCGGCAGGAGGACCCGGTCACCAGTCACAATGTCAACAACGCTGCGGTGGTAGCGCTCGACCCGCACAATGGCGAAATTCGGGCGCTGGTGGGCAGCGCGGATTATTTCGATGCCTCCATTTTCGGGGCAGTGGACATGGCCACCGCCCCGCGCCAGCCGGGATCCGCGTTCAAGCCGTTCATCTACGCCCAGGCGCTCGACCCGCTTCAACTCGGACCCTGGACGGCTGCTACCGCTATTATGGACGTGAGCACCACCTTCATTACCCACGATGGCACGCCCTATACGCCCAGGAATTACGACGGCCGCGCGCACGGACCGGTCTCGGTGCGGCAGGCGCTGGCTTCGTCGCTCAATGTCCCGGCGGTAATTGCGTTGGACAGGGTTGGCATTGAAAATACCACCAGCCTGGCCCGGCGGCTGGGTATCAGCTCGCTCGAAAACCCGCAGGACTACGACCTGTCGCTGGCGTTGGGCGGCGGGACGATCAGCCTGCTGCAACTGTCCACGGCCTATGCAACCTTTGCGAACGAAGGTATTTACACCGGAAATTATGCAATTTTAGACGTGCACGATGCGGACGGGAACCTGCTCTACACTCAGGGACGGACGCCTCCGCAACAAATCTTCGACCCGCGCGTGACGTGGCTGATCAATGACATGCTCAGTGACGACCGGGCGCGGGCGTTCGGCTTCGGCCTGAACAGCACCCTCAAACTCGACCGGACGGCAGCAGTTAAAACTGGTACGACCACCAACTTCCACGATAACTGGACGATTGGCTATACACCTGATCTATTGGTAGGCGTGTGGGTGGGGAACAGCAACTACGAGGCCATGCGCAACGTCACCGGGCTGACGGGCGCCGCGCCCATCTGGCATGAGATCATGCGCACGGTCTTGCAGGGCCAACCCGACCGGCCCTTCGTCCGCCCGCAGGGGTTGGTACAGATCGAGGTGTGTGATCTGTCCGGTTTGTTGCCGACCCCGGCCTGTCCGCACACCAAACTGGAATGGTTCATCGAAGGCACGCAGTCGACCGAATATGACACGTTTTACAAGCAGGTATGGATCGATGCGCTGAGCGGCCAACTTGCCACGGATGCCACCCCGCCGGAACGCCGCCAGCCGCGCACCGTGCTCGATTTACCGGTGGCAGCCCAGGATTGGGCAAGAGCGCAGGGGTTGCCTTTGTTGGCAGATTTGGAATCAGCAGCGATCAGCGATCAGCGGTCAGCAATCAGCCTCTTATCTCCGCGCCCGAATACAACTTACCGGCTTGATCCCAATTTCAACCAATCTGCCCAGCAACTGTTGGTGGAAGCGGCCCCCGGGCAGGGGATTACGAATATCACCGTATGGGTGGATGGGAATTTGCTGGCAATGCTTGAGTCAGCGCCCTACCAGGCCTGGTGGCCGCTGGCAGTCGGCGAGCACCGCTTCTGGGCCGAGGGCGTAACTGCCAACGGGGAAACGGTGACGAGCGAGGCGGTGAGGATCATGGTAGTGACTGGGCCTTAAACCACAAAGACACGGAGAACATCAATTAAAAAACTCTGTGTCTCCGTGTCTTCGTGGTTAATTTTTGATTGGCCTACTTTATCGTAAACAAACTCCCCGCGCCTCGCCCAGCCACATCCGGGAAGTAGAACTCGGAGGCCGTGGTCGGGATGACCCTGAACGTCCCGGCCGTGCTGGCGCGCGCCAGGTAGGTGTAGACGTACGTCCCGGCGGGCAGGTATTGGGCCGAGAGCACCACCTTCTCGTCGCGCAGTTCGATGTGATCGAAGTACCACCAGCCCCAGCCGCGCTCACTGTAATCTTGCAGGGTGTAGATCGCCGGCACGGCCGTGTCAGTGGCGAGACTGGCGTCGATGGCCTCCAGCCCGGCGGGCAAAGGATCGTCCACCACGGCGTAATGCAGCGCAGCAGGCACGACCATCGTCATGCGCACGCGCACCAGGTCGCCGCGGGCGGCCTCAGTAATGGGAGCCTTGTTCTTGGCGTCACTTAGCGCAAAATACTGGCGCGAAACGCTGATGCCCTGGTCCAATGGCTGGACCTGTTCCACGGGCAGGGTGGCATTCAAGTAGGCGGTATAGTACAGATTGCCACTACCGTCGCCACGAGTCAGCACCAGATAATTGACTTCGTCTTTCAGCAGGTCTTTCAGTTCTACTTGCAGTTTGACCGTTTCAAGCAGGTTGTCCGCGCTGGCCTGTCCCTCTTGGAGCAGGTCGCCATTGAAGCCCACCGCGAACGGGTAACTGGTCTCATATTCTTTGGAGGCCGAGAGCCAGTCGGTCAGGGCGATCAGCGACCAGGCCGTCTCCTGGGTGGAGCGCCAGTGACCGCCGTCCCGGTGCGCCATCAGCCAGCGCACGGCGTTGGCCGTGACCGGGTTCCGCGGGTCGATCTTGACGAAGGTATCCAGCACGATGGCCGTGGTGCGGGTGTCCGTGTTCCAGTTCCAGTGGTCAACGCTGCCCTCTTCCCAGTGGGCGCCTGCGGCTGATAGTACGGTGGCAGACCCCAGGTCCGACATGAGCGACTCGATGCGCTTGTCTTCCGGGTCCAACATGTACATCGCCTGCGCCAGGTAGGCCTTCCCATACACGCCAAGCGATGTCCGCTGCTCGTAGATAAAATTGGTTCGCCCGGCGTCCAAGCTCTCACCGCGTGCCAGTACGTACAGCACGAAAGCGTGACGGTTATAGCGCCAGGTCGAATCGTTGCGCCTGATGTCGGACAGGTGCTCGCGCAGGTAATTGATACCGTTATCCAAAACGCTTTGCGAAACGGTGTACCCGGAATCCCTGGCTTCCAGCAGGCCGAAGACCACGTAAGCGCTGGTCTGCGGGTCGCTTTGGGTGCTGTCCCACCAGGCCCAGCCGCCATCGTAGTTCTGCTTGGCATAGATACGCTGCAGGGCGGCGTTGACGTTTTTGTCCAGGTTTGTTTGCAATTCCGCGGAGTCTACGCCGGCCTCCTTGAGCGCTCGTGCTGCCACCACGTTGGGCAGGAAGCGCGAGACAGTCTGCTCCAGGCACAGGTAGGGGAAATCTTCCAGGAAGGTCAGGCCGTCTTTCAACGAAGCAGCCAGGGAGGGCGAAACCTCCACCGACAGGCTGGCGTCAGTGTAACCGAGTGTGGCGGGTAATTGGAAGCCCTCGCTGACCGAGCCAGCAGTTTGCAGCAACCCGGCCGTTCCGACCGTTTCAGGTATGGTGAAGTTATAGACCGGGATACCCTGCCCCGGCAACGTGCCCAGCGCAGGTTTGCTGGCATCTTCGAACGCGCCGCTGCTGGCATGGGCCGTCAGGTCGACACGAGCCACGTCATTGACGGTCACATCCCAGGTGACATAGGCCTGCTGCCTGGCGGGTACTTCGATGGATAGCTCAGCCAGGGTTTGCAACTCGACTCCCTCCGCCTCGATCGAAACCTGGACTTTGAGCTGCTCCTCCCCATTGTTATGGATGATGGCCCCCAGCGTGGCCTCATCACCGGCGACGAAGAAGCGTGGCGTCTGCAATTGGATGAAGAGCGGCTTGGTGCTGACCAGTTCGGTCGTTGTCTGCCCGACGAGTGTATCGCCGGTCACGGCGCGCACGTCCGCCCGCCAGGTGGTCAGGTTTTCGGGCAGGGGCACTTTCACTTTTGCGGTGCCATCGTCGTCGGTCGTGACCTGGGCGGCGAAGTACGCCGTGTCCTTGAAATCCTGGCGGACGGTGATGATCCCCAGGTCGCCTTCGCCCTTGCCACCGCCTCCGGAGCCGCTCCCGGCCCCATCCGCGATGCTCTGGCGGTAGTTGGCGTTGAAATCATCCGCGTTGAGCACGATGCCCAGCGCCGTGCGCACGCCGAGCGCCTGTTC
>CAZLOC010000027.1:5062-19695 GCA_964560935.1 uncultured Anaerolineaceae bacterium
AGAAACTGCCCAGGATCGGCCCCGAGTTGGACGGCGCCAGCGCCAGCACCGCCTTATCTACCACGGCCAGCGAGAGCTCGGCAGAGACCGGCTTCCCGGCGTGATCTTTGGTAGTGACGGTGTAAGTAACCTCATCGCCCGGCCCAGCGGATTTTTTATCAGTCGTGACCTTCACATCCAGGGTCTGGTGGCTGGTATCCACGTTCAGGCGTATCATGCCGATCTTGAAATCCGGTTTGCCAGTATTCTCCGCACCGCTGACCACCACCACCGAGATGTAAGCCATGGGAGCCATTTCGCTGGTGATGGGCAGTTCGTAGATGGTGCTGTTGCCCTTCAGCAGCACGACTTCTTGCTTGTAGATGTGGCCGCGCTCGTAGGTGACCAGCGCGTAGACATCCTGCTCGAAGGGTTGGGCGATCAGGATTTCAGCAGTGTCCCCGGGAGAGTAGGAGTCCTTGTCTGCGATCAGGTTGAATGCCCGGTCATTGGTCTGGCGCCAGGCGACGTGATCGCTGGACGAGACCCAGATGTAGGTCGAGGCCTGGTGGCTGTGACCTTTGGCATCACTTACGCTGACGATGGCCTTGTACACACCTCCGTGCGGCGGCACGAACGAGACCTTTGCCAACCCATCCTCGCCGGTGACAGCGCTGACTTGCCCCACCGGGATGTCCTTGACCGAGGTCTCCCAGCGCAACTGGCCCTGACTGTCCTGAGTCTGGACGCTGAACCACTGGCGCTCTACGAACCTGAAGGGTACAGTCTGTTTGGCAATGGGATTGGAGTCCCAATCGAGCACGACCGCTTCGAACGGCTGCTCCTCGCCAGCCACGCCAATGTAACGCTCTGAGCGGATACCGGCGTAGAACTGGCTCTGGTGCACCACGAGATCCGTGCTCCCGCTGACCAGGTTCCCGGCCACATCCGTGACGTTGGCGTTGAAGGTCACTTGCTGGCTGACCTTGCTCTTGCCCAGGTCGACTGTCTGCGAAATTTCGAGATGGCCCAGTTCGTCGGTCGTGTCCTGGCCCTCGGCCAGGATGCCGTTGCCGCTGGCTCTGGGTGGGCCCCAATAGGCATCCCGGTCCCAATCATCAAAACTGAACTGGTTGTAATCTGACGAGGGAGTGAAGTAGAAAAGCGTTGCTTCCAGGAACCAGTCCACGCCTGCATTGGCGACTTTACCGCCAGAGTAGTAGGTTGTATCCAATTTGAATAACGCCTTTTCCCCGGCCAGCAGGTCGGTCGGGTCGGAGGAGGCGCTTACTTCGAATTCAGGTTTGTGGTATTCGGCCACACGGAAAGACAGCGACCCAAACGGCGACTTGTCTTCCTCGGTCGCCTGGACGAAGATGTCGTAGGAGCCCAGGGCGGCGTCATCCGAGAGTTTGAACACGCCTGTAAAAGTGCCCGTTTCCGAGAGCGGTAGGGCCTCGGCGTAAAGGTCCTCGTCCCAGCGGCGGATGAGCACGTAAACTTGCTTTTGCGATGGCAGACTGTAATGCAGGTCGTCGTTCTGACGCAGGATGCCTTTGAAGTAAACTTCCTGACCGGGGCGGTAGACCGGCCTGTCGGTGTAGAGATAGACATACGGCAGGGTGGATACGCCGTAGTAATTCTCGTACAGGCCGAAATCCCCGGCAGAGACGCCGCTGCCGAGATCCAGCGAGGCAAAAGCCAGGTGGTCTGTCCCTTCGGCTCGGGCGTAACTGGGATTGCTGATCTCACTCAGATAGGCCAGGCCATCCTGATCGGTTTTGGCCTCGCCCAGCCGTTTCCACTCCACGTCATAAAAAGTAACCGGGACGTTCGCCTGTGGCGCGCCACTCTCCAGGTCGGTCACCCAGGCCAGGCCCTCGCTCGGCGTGCCTTTCAGGGTGATGTTATCGGTGGCGACCGTGAAGATGAAGCCCTGGTAAAAACGGCTCTTGTAGTCCAGCGGCGCGCCAGTCACGCCGATGAAGTAATAACCCGGCTCCAGCGGTTTTCCTCTGGGGTCTCCCAGCTTATAGTTCTCGCGGTTGACCTGATTGCGGGGCACGTCCGTATCCGGAGTCCATTCCCGTACGGGCTGTACCTGCGGCTTGAAGTGCACCATTTCGAGGTCGCCTTTGAGCATCTTGCCGAACTCGTCGAAGCTGATCTGATAGAGCGAGACCTTGGCTGAGGTCAGGTTGTTATACTCGAGGAAGACCTCCTGTGGCCCATCCGCCCGGTAGACCAGCGGCGCCCAGGGCAGCACCAGGTGGGCATAGGGAGACATGTCCCCGGTCTTGAACGTGAAGGAAAACTCGTCCCGGATGGCGTTGCCGTACAGGTCGCTCATCCCGGGCAGCAGCCTGACCACGTACTCGCTGGCCGGGTCCAGCCCGTAGGCGTAAAGCTGCCAATCGCTGTCGTTGTAATACAGGCTCAGTTCCTGCTGCGGCTCTGGCGTGACCCGCAGGCGGCTCTTGATACTGTCGAACTTCATCGGCGAAGCAAACTGGATGGTGAAAGAACCGTCGAAATCTGTGGCCTCTGAGCCAGGTTTGGGTGTCACATTCACAACGCGGGGTAGGGGCACCGTTCCAAACTTGAGAGTCAACCCCTCTTTGAGCGTGCCGCCATCCTGGGCCCGGGCTGTGTCAGCGATCGTCAGGTCGTAGAAACTGGCGATCTGGTAACGTCCGACCGGTTCGACCGTCAAAAAGGTAAATTCCTTGTTCCATTTCAGGCGGAAGGGGAACGGTTGCCCGGTCTCACGGTCGGCCAGCGTGACCGACTTCGCCACGCTGTCGGCGTCCATTGGCTGGAGGAAAGTGATCTCGAAGGCCTGGTCGAGCAGCACATTGGCGATGGTCTCCGGCGGGTTCTGCAGCCCGTTCTTCAGACCAAAATTGGCGATCATGGGCGCGCGCGTAGTGAACTGCCAGACGTAAGACTCGTCCAGCGGATTCCCGGTGGCGTCTTTCAAGCCCGCTCCCACCCGGACCGTGTACCTGCTCCCGCTTAATAAAGGTTTCTCCGGCTGGAAAACGTACACCGACGAGTTGACCCATTCCCCCACCCCGTCCGTGGCAGGCGAGATCTCCAGCGGCTGCGGCAGGCCGGACTGCTCTTCCTGGATGGCGACCGGTACCACCGGGCGGTTGAAGATAACCGTGATGGTGGTGGCCGGATCGATCTCTTCGGCGTCCGCCGCCGGGAAGGTCTGCCCGACCGCCAGGGCATCCACGCTCTGGAAGTCCAGCGCGATGGCCTCCTCAGGGGAGATTCCGTCTGCGTCGGCGGCAGCGGTGGAGAAAACCGCCTGGTACACGGTGGACGGTTTGAGTTTCTTTTCCGGTTCAAAGGTGAAAGTCCGGGCGTCGAGCCAGGTCATTTTGCCGGGAACAGGTTTCTCGTCCGAGCCGAGAAGCGCGAAAGAATCCCCCGTTTTGGCGTGATCCATGTCTCGGTCAAAAACAATCTTAATGACTGGCGACAGGTCCAGCCTTTGTCCATCCAGTGGTTCCTGGGCAACCACCTGCGGCCCGGTTGGGGACTGGGTGACTTGTACAGATAGGATCGTTTCTGGTGTTGAGGCGGGTGTACTGACGGGACTCGGCCCGATTTGACACGCTCCTAAAGATACCAGGATGAGAACAGATATAAAGGACAACCGCAAAACGCGCTTACCCATTGTTCACCTTGCCTTTCGCAATGCGAAGTTTTATGTAAGACGAAATTCACTGTTAGTATGTTCCCTGTTGGAAGGCTTGTCAAGTGGACAAAAGCGTATTACGAAGAGATGAGCAGCGACTACCTGGGTGAGCCATCCGCATCGACACAGGAGTGGGTTCAGGAAAACCACACTCCAGTTCATATTGAGAATTGCTGAGAGGATAGAAAAGGCGCCAAAAGCGCCCTTTTAATTTAAGCTCGGGTAGAATCAATGCTCAAACTTGCAACTCGAACTGGTTGATGCGGAAAAGTTTGCCGTTAGAAATTGAAAGAATGATGCAATGTAACGAAAGCCCATATTTTGTACAATGACCCTATGAATTATTTGACTATTCCTGATTCTACAATTCCATTTCAAGCCAGTTTGCGATGCTGGTAAGCGCTGAGTGCAAGGTGAGATAAATGAGCAAATTAGAAAACGATTTCCGGAGGATTATCAGACGGAAATCAAAAGATGCGCAATCAACTGGCGATGAATTTAAAGCGCCAAGAGCGCGGACCTCCAATCAGCACCGGTCCCGAAAGCAGTGGATCATTGTGTTGGGTCTGACCCTTTTGTACATTGTGACATTCCCGTTTCTCAATGCTGCCATAGGCCCGGTTTCGGCCGCCTTAATTTCCGTACCGGTCGTAATAGCAGGTTGGTTTTTTGGTATCAGGGTTGGTCTTGTTGCCAGCCTATTCGGCATTGTTTTGAGCGCATTGTTTCTCAATATATATGCAGGCTTCGTTTGGGATAATCTTATCGCTGGCTGGCCGGGTTTTGCCTCGGTGATCATAGTTGCTTACCTTTCCGGTTATATACACGATGCGACTGTCGCCCGAAAGCGCACCGGTAGTGAAGTTGATTCTCGCGAACGGTTTATTGCATTAGTAAGCATAGCTACCAAGAGTATCACCAGCCCAAACAACCTGGAAGATGCCCGTTTCCGTCTGATCTCCCATCTGACGAACCTGTTTGTCGCCGATTATGCTTATCTCATCAGTTGGGACGAGAAAAATCAACAAGCGAACCTCATTGCCTCTACCAAATCCATGGAGGGAAGTTTATTTCCCCACCCTCTGGGACCCGAAGAAACAAATCTGATTAAGACGGTATTGCAGTCCAGGCACTCAATGGTTATTGAAAACGTCCAAAACTCAACCTACGTAATCGATCCTTCTCCTTTAAAAAGCCAAGCCTCTCAAATGAAATCTGCGCTCATCCTTCCCTTGGTCATGAGTGATTACTACTTCGGCGCTGCGATCCTCGCGTTTGATGCTCCGCGTAGCTTTCCTCCCGAAGAGATCGTATACGTTGAATTGGCCAGCAATCAAGTTGCGCTTGCGCTCAGGACCGTTCAGCAGCAATTTGAGATAGAAGCCCAACTCAAAGAGGCGAAAGCGTTAGCCAACATTGAACGCGCTCTAAGCGAATCCGAGGGTATAGGTGTTGACAAGGTACTCCAACTCATTGTTAACTCAGCCAAAGAATTGATCCCAAAGGCCGATACTGTTATCTTGCACCTGATAGACAATGAACACCAATTACTCGTGCCTCGCGCAATAGCAGGTTTTAAGGAGAAAACAAAAAGTAAACTAAACATGCGTCTTGGGGAGGGCGTTGCCGGCCAGGTTATTGCGACAGGAAAGATGATTACGGTTGCCGATGTCCAATCTGACTCCCGTTTTCTACACCAGGCTATACCTGTAAAATTCCGTTCGCTTGTCGTAGCGCCGATTCGAAGCAGCGAAAAAAGTCTCGGGACGATCAGCATCCATAGCAATGTCGCAAATGCTTTTCAAGAGGACGAGATTTCTCTGCTCGAAACCCTGGGCAATCAAGTTGTTATTGCAATTGAAAACGCGTCTTTACTGGAAATAACTCGACGGAGTTTAATCGAAATCGATATCCTTTATCGCATCAGTCAGGGCCTGGTTGGATCTCTGGATTCGGACCAATTGATGAAAGACGTAGCCGACCTCTTGAGGCAAAACCTTGGATACCATCACGTCTTAATCTACGTAGTAAATCCTGATAGTGGGGAACTTGTAGCTCGCCAGGGAAGTGGGAAAATTGCAATACAATTAGTAGAGCAAGGATATCGCTTGATGTTTGGTGAAGATATTGTCGGTCATGTAGCCTATACGGGTGAACCTTTTGTAACCAACGATGTGGAAAATGTAATCTTTCACGTTGAGCATGCTCTTCTACCCGATATAAAATCTGAATTGGCCGTACCCATAATCATTGATAAACGGGTTATAGGCGTTCTGGATGTTCAACAGCCAGCCTCTAATCCTATAGCTCCACACCAATTGGATCTATTGAGTGCAGTGGCTGACCAATTGGCTGTTGCATTGCAAAAAGCAAACCTGTACAATGATCTGCAAGCTTCACTGACTCATGAACAAGCGATGCGCACGAAATTGATACAAAACGAACGGCTTGCAGTGGCCGGACAGTTGCTGGCGTCTGTTTCACACGAGTTGAACAATCCCTTGCAGGCAGTCCAGAATGCTCTTTTCCTGGTCCAGCAAGAAGAAAATTTATCGACGCAAGGAAAACAGGACCTGGAAATCATCCTGTCTGAAGTGGAGAGGATGGCAACTTTGTTGGGCAGGTTGCGGACCACGTACCGTCCCATGCGTTCGGAAGATGCCGAAACCATCCAAATCAACGAAATCGTTGAAGACATACACAGCCTGACAGCCACCCATATGCGCCACAACAATATAGTATTCGAATTTCACCCCGAGCCTGGACTGGCTACTATTCAAGGCGTGGCTGACCAGATCCGACAGGTAGTGCTAAACTTGTTTATCAATTCAATCGAAGCCATGCAAACGGGCGGGCTTTTGACCGTCTATACTCAGCAATTCCTCGAAGAAGATCGGATCTTGCTCTCCGTCATCGATAGCGGAGGTGGTATCGATCCCGAAATACTTTCCAAGATATTCGAGCCTTTTTTTACCAACAAGAAAACAGGTACCGGCCTTGGGCTAAGTATTACAACCGAAATAATTCACCAGCATGGTGGTGAAATACAGGTCGAGAATAATGAGGAAGGTGGAGCCACGTTCAAGGTCTGGTTTCCGATAAAAAAATAGGGTAAAAATGAATAGCACAGGCCACGTTCTGATCATTGATGATGAAGCTTCTTTGCGCCGTACCCTGGCGCGTATCCTTCAGCAGGCAAGGTTTGAGGTCACTACTGCGGAAAGCGGGAAGGAGGGATTAGCCTTCCTGGCGCACCAAAAATTTGACCTGGTCTACCTGGATATTCGCATGCCGGATATGAATGGATTGGAAGTACTCAAAGCCATTCACTCGAAATTCCCTGAGCTACCTGTCATTCTGTTCACGGCCCAGCCTGACATGAATTCCGCAGTAGAAGCTCTTCGGCATGGGGCAATCGATTATCTGATGAAACCGCTAAAACCACAGGCATTGATCGATCGCACACAAGACATCCTTGCCTGGAGGCAGAAGGAACGCCGCAAACGCGAAATCCAGTCGCAAATCGAGGCTTTGCAAGCTGAACTCAGCAACCTTGAGAACGGTGAAGATGTAGGACCAGTTCCGACCACCCAGGAAGAAGATACCAGCGAACGCTTTCTCATCCGCGGCGAAATTAGCCTGGATATGCATGCCCGGCGCTTGAAAATGGGAGGGCAAACCATCGACCTTACTCCCACCACTTTCGATTACCTGGTTGTTTTGGTACGCCATGCGCCCAATGTAGTGGATTACCAGACATTGATCGCGGAAGCCCAAGGGTACCAGGCCGATTTTCGGGAAGCCCAGGAACTGGTCAAATGGCATGTGCATCACATTCGCCAGGCGATTGAACCCGATCCTCGTAAACCCGTTTACCTGATCAACCAACGAGGGATAGGCTATCGCCTTGTGTCGGATTAACTACGGGGACTGATTCGCTTTACGTACCGAAGCCGCTTCCAGCCTGGACTTGAAGCGGTTTTTTTGTTCTCCAACTTTCTCCAACTCTTCCACCCATAACGCAATCTGCAAATTCGCGAATATCATGGAAAATAGGGATATAAAACTTTCCACCTTTCTTGATAGTGAGGTGGATAAAGATTATTTGCATATCTCAATAAAGGTTCGAAAAAGGAGGATAACAATCGTGTCCACACGAGGATCTAAAGGCAATCCGTTGATTGCTCTGGCAGTTATTCAGATAGCCTATGGTCTTCTGTTCGTAGAACGCCAACTTTATGCCGTCATAAATATGGCAGCAAAGCCAACATTGGTATGAAGCGCACGGGTGAAGGAGGCCAGTCATCAGAAGCTTTTGATGAAATGACCCACCAACTTCAAAATTGGGATGCGCAAGTTTTATCACAAATGGATTCTCCAAAGATAAGCGAAGAAAATCTACGTCGGCTCACCGACAATATGTATGACGTGATCACACAAATTGGACCGGGTGGGGCCATTCAATACGCAAGTCCCTCCTACAAATGGGTGCTGGGAGTTGAGCCGGGGGAAGTGATCGGCCAAATAATCTTCGAACGTCTGCATCCAGATGATCTGGAAGAAGCCCAGGCAGCGTTCTCGCAGGCAGTGGAAGATCGGAAGAGACCCGGCCCATTGGTGTTTCGCTACCTGCACGCTGGGGGATATTACCTGTGGATGGAATGTGTCTGCAGCATATTCAAGAACGAGCATGATGAGTTCGCTGGCGCGATCCTTTCGAGCCGTGATATTTCAGCTCGAAAAATCATGGAATCTGAACTTCGTGAGAGCGAGCAACGTTATCGCTTGTTAGCTGAAAATGCAAGCGACGTTATCTGGGTACGAAATTTGGACTTGGAATTAACTTATATCAGCCCGGCCGTTGAGAAATTGCGAGGCTTTTCTGTGCAAGAAGCGCTGGGACAGAGTATTACCGAAATCTTGACGCCTGAATCGGCAAAGTTTTTTGCTGAATTTTATCAAGATATTTTGTCAATGACGGAATCCATATCTCCAGAGCAAATCGAAGATGAATATCTTAAGTTGGAGTTGGAGATGCTTTGTAAAGACGGTTCGAAAGTTTGGACCGAGACAAGGATGTCATTTCTGCTTGACGAACAAGGCAAGCTAAGCGGTATTTTAGGCGTCACCCGCGATATTGCCGAAAGGAAGCGAGCAGAAAACGAACTCAACCAACTCAATGCGGAACTCGAAAAGCGGGTGCGGGAACGCACTGCGGAGCTGACCGATGAAATTGCCGAACGCAAACGAATCGAGGCAGCACTACGGGATAGCGAAACGCGCTATCGCGTATTCTTACAACAATCCCTGGAGGCAATTTCCATCCTTGACGGAAACTCCCTTCAGGTCATCGATGCGAATCCGACCCTTCTGGATCTGCTCGGTTATAGCGCCAAAGAAGTGAACTCGTTGACACTTTATGATATTGTTGCGCAAGATAAATTATCCGTTGATGCAACCTATAAAAAGATCATATCCAGCAAAGGTATTTCCCTTGGGGAGCAACCCTGGAGGCGAAAAGATGGAACTATTATCCATGTTGAGGTAACAGCCAACAAAATTAAACAAAATGGAACCATCATGGTTTTTGTGGTTGCTCGTGACATCACAAAGCGAAAGTTAGCCGAAGTGGCCTTACGGGAAAGCGAAGAACGCTATTCGCTCGCCGTGCGTGGCGCAAATGACGGGTTGTGGGATTGGAACCTGAAGTCAGATGAAATCTATTTCTCCCCGCGCTGGAGTTCGATGCTCGGTTTTGAAGAAAGTGAAGTCAGCGGCAACTCAGAGGAATGGTTTAAGCGTGTACATCCGCGAGACCTGCCAAAGCTACAAGCTGCTATAGGCCTTCACCTTAATGGAGATACCTCCCACTTCGAATGTGAATATCGCATCCAACACTCAAATAAAGAGTACCTGTGGATGCTCAGTCGTGGATTGGCAGTGCGGTATGCAGATGGGCGGGCCTACCGGATGGCCGGGTCGCATACGGACATTACCGACCGCAAACGGGTCGAAGAACGTCTGGCCCACGATGCTTTACACGATGCCTTAACCGGCCTCCCCAACCGTGTGCTTTTCATGGATCGCCTGAGTCATAGGCTGGAATACGCTAAGCGGCATCCAGATGATCTATTCGCGGTATTGTTCATGGATTTGGACCGCTTCAAGATCATCAATGACAGCCTCGGACATTCTATTGGAGATATATTTTTAGTCTCCACCTCTAACCATTTGCAATCCATTCTGCGACCCGAAGATACTATCTCCCGCCTGGGCGGGGATGAATTTACGATCCTGCTGAATGGAGTGAATGATGTCAGTGACACGGTGCGAGTGGCTGAGAGAATCCTGGCCCAGTTGAAGTCAACCGACATGCTCAAATCTGTGAATCGATCCTCCACGGCCAGTATCGGTATTGTCATGTACAAGGGCAACTACACCGATCCACAAGAGATGTTGCGTGACGCCGATTCAGCCATGTACCGCGCCAAAGCATTGGGTGGAGGCCGCTATCAGGTCTTTGATGCCACGATGTATGAAAATGCCGTTGCGCTTATGCAAATCGAAGCAGATTTGAAGCTTGCGGTAGAAAACCAGGAATGGCAGGTTTATTATCAACCGATTATTTCGCTGGAAAGCGGCGAAGTAACCGGCGTTGAGGCGTTATTGCGCTGGATGCACCCAAAGCGTGGCATTGTCATGCCTCTCGATTTTATTCCCGTCGCCGAAGAAACCGGGCTCATTTTGCAAATAGGTGATTATGTGCTACATAAGGCTTGTGTACAGGCCAACGCCTGGCGAAATAGTGGTCATCCAAATTTATGGATTTCTGTCAACATTTCAGGGCGTCAATTTCAGGATAAAAATCTAATCAAGGTGGTCGAAGGTACTTTGAGAGAGACTGGGCTTCCCGGCGATGGCTTGCGCCTGGAGATCACTGAGAGTGTGGCCATGAAAGATCTTGCGCTTAGCGTTAGCGTTCTAAACGAGCTGAATAAACTGGGGGTAAGTATTTCATTGGACGATTTTGGAAATGGTTACTCCTCTCTCAGTTATCTGAAACAATTCCCGCTCAAGGTTTTGAAAATTGACGGCTCGTTTATCCGGGATACCGATAGCAATAAAAATGGCGAAGCGATCACCTCGGCAATTATTTTCATGGGACAAACCCTTAACCTGGAGGTTGTTGCCGAGGGCGTGGAAACAAAAGAACAATTAAACTTTCTAAAGTCGCAATTCTGTGATGAAGTACAGGGCTTTCTATTTGGCCGGCCCATGCCGGGTGAAGAAATGGGTAAGTTGTTAAATACAAAGAAAAATTTCATAGAATTTTAATGCCTACATATTTTGAACTTTTCCAAACTATTCTGACAATGGGGCCGACCACACATCTGGCTCAAAGCCGGTCTGCCTGCACTGAGCCGCATCCCCCCAACTTTTGCCAACTCTTCTGCCCCTATCTCAATCTGCACTATCAACAATTCCGTGGAAAATAAGGGTGATTAATATGGTTACAACCTCTACCAAAAATCTTCCTAAAGTGCGCATCCTGGTCGTAGACGATCATCCCAATACGGCTTTAACGCTCTCGCGCGCCATCTCCCAATTAGGGCCAAGTCTTGAGGTGATTTCGGCCACCAATGGCAGGACTGCATTGGAGCGCGTCAAAGATGGCGCAGTGGACTTGCTTATCACCGACATGATGATGCCTGAAATGAACGGGTTGGAGTTGATAGAAAACCTGAAATCGCACCCGGGAGGCCGACCCACTTACACCATTTTAATCACGGCTTACGATGTGCCCGGATTGCGGGAGAGCGCGCGACGGTTGAAAGTGGATGAAACGATCATCAAACCCGTGCGGCCGGAGCGCGTTTGTCAAATTGTCAGCCAGGCGCTCGAAAATATGGGGAACTCAAACCAGCCCCAACAGGAAACCAAGGCGCAACAACCTTTCAAAATCCTGGTCGCCGACGATGTGGCAGATAATGTGGCGCTGCTCTCGCGTTACCTGGAAAGCGAGGGCTATTCGTTCATCGCCGCCTCCGACGGGTTGGAAGCGTTGGAAAAAACCCGCTCAGAGATGCCCGACTTGATCCTGCTGGATGTCAATATGCCGAAAATGGATGGGTTCGAAGTGCTTCAGGAAGTCCGTATGGACCCGGCGATCGAACATATCCCGGTGATCATCCTTACAGCGGCGCGCATCGGTCATACTGACATGCAAGCCGGCTTGAACCTGGGCGCGGATGATTACATCACAAAACCCTTCGACCGGCGCGAATTGCTGGCCCGTATCCGCACAAAATTGCGTGTTAAAGCAGCCGAAGATGTCATCCGTCAACGAAACAAAGAATTGAATGTGCTGCCCGAGATCGGCAGGGAGTTGAGCGCCATCCTGGATATCAATGAGTTGGCCGATGTCGTGCTCCGGCGCGCCGTCGAGGCTCTGGGGGCCATGGTTGGGCACGTCATCATTCTCAACCGGAAAAGCCCGCTGCACAAAGAGTATCACCTTTCCACAACGGCCGGGTCCGATGATGACTTCCAGTTGCCTCCGTTAAATGAGTTTTTGGACCAAATCCGGGATACGCGTCAGGGTCTGATCCTGGACGACACAAGCAAGGATCCGCGCTGGCAGGTCTTGCCAAACAATCCGACCCGCTCGGTCATTATGATCCCGATGTTCGGTCGACTCGACCTGATTGGCTTGCTCATACTGACCCACGAACAGACGGGATACTTCAACTTGGAGCACCAGCTTCTGTTCCAGGCGATTGCCAGCCAGGCGGCCATTGCGGTAGAAAATGCGCAATTATATGAAATTTTGTTGCACGAGCAACAACGCTCAGCTGCGGTGTTGCAGGGCGCGGCGGATGCCATTTTGATGTTCGATGCGGATGGATGTCTTTCTTTGTTGAATCCGGCGGCGGAAAGATTGTTCACAGATTATGAAGCCAAGATCGGCCTGCCGCTTGTCCGCGGCTGTGGCTACGATGGCTTGATCGAACACCTGGAAGAGACATTCACTTCCGGAAAATCGAAAACGGAAGAAATTACATGGCCGGATGAACGTGTCTTCACAGCGCTATTCACGCCGATCGAAGAGGGCGGATGCGTTGTGCTGTTGCATGATGTTTCTCATTTCAAGACCCTGGAACGGGTCAAGAACGAATTTATCTCTACCGCTTCGCACGATTTAAGAAACCCGATTGCTACCATTTTAGGGTTCAGCCAGTTGCTCCCACAGGCAGGGCCGCTCAACGAGAGGCAAGAGGAATTTGCCCACTACATCCACTCGGCTGCAAAACGCATGCACGAACTGGTGCAAAACCTGCTCGACCTGGCAAAGATGGATATGGGCATGGAACTCAGGCAGGAAAGCGTGGATGTGAATGCCTTGATGACCGAAATCGTGGATGAATTCCAACCGCAGGCCGAGGCCAAAGAGCAATCGCTCCAGTTGAAGAAAGCCAAAGGCCAGCCCAAAATCCAGGGAGACGCGCTACAGTTGCAGCAGGCATTGCGCAACCTGGTCGGGAATGCCATTAAGTACACGCCCGCGGGGGGATCTGTGGACCTGTCTGTCAAGACAGACAAGGCCAAAGCCAGCATCTATGTAAAAGATACCGGTCATGGCATCCCCGCTGATGACCTGCCGTTTATCTTCGATCGCTTCTATCGCGTTCGTAACGAGGCCGTCAAAGATATCGAAGGCAATGGCCTGGGGCTGGCAATCGTCAAATCTATCATCGAAAAACACGGCGGGCGGATCAGCGTGAAAAGCGAGTTGGGAAATGGTTCTTGTTTTAGCTTTACCCTGCCGCTTTTGCAGCAGGAGGTGCTTGCCGTACTCAATTCCTAAATTAATCTCTCTTCAAGCAAGAACAATTCATAAAAAGGAGCAATATCATGTTAGACAAAAACAACTCTCAAAGCAAATCTCAAAAGGTGTGGGCACTGCTCACATGGATAATCATACCAATCCTGTTACTAAGCGGGTGCGGTGGAGGTCAATCGTCGAAGGTGTACCGCGTTGGCATCCTTTCCGGATTTGATTTTCCGGGGGATTCTGTAGCGGATGGATTTATCGCCGCTATGGCCGAACTGGGCTATGTGGAGGGCGAAAATATCATCTACGACCTGCAGGAAACCCACGTCGTCGATATGCAGGGCTACCAGGACATCACCCAGAAATTCGTCGATGACGAAGTCGATCTGATCTTGAGTTTCCCTTCCGAGGCCAGCTTGGTCGCCAAACAGGTGGCCGAGGGCAGCGGTGTGCCGGTGGTTTTCAGTTTTGCGGCGGGTCCGCTGTACGAGAGCATCCAGGCTCCTGGCGGGGATATCACCGGTGTGCGCTACCCACTAATCGAGATCGCCAAGGGCCATTTTGAAATTACCATGCAACTGGTCCCAGATGCTAAAAAAGTATTGATCCCCTACTTCACTGATTACCCCATTCTGCCCCCCCAATTCGAAGCCATCGCACCGCTGGCTGAAGCCGCCGGCGTGACCATCGTCAAGGCGCCGGTTACCAGTGGTGACGAGATGCAAGCTTTCTTTGACAATCTACTGGCCGAGGCTGCCGAGGGTGAACCGGACATCGACGCCATCATGTATCTGGTGGGCCCTGCGTCGACTTCGCCGGATATCGCCTCCGTGGTTGCTCAATTCGGTGCTGAATATCAAATTCCTATCACCACTGGCACGATTCTTGGCCCGGATGACACCTGGACGATCACGGATGTTAACGTTGGCTTTTATAATTCGGGCGAGCTGGCCGCTCCCTTGGCTGATAAGATCTTCCAGGGTGTTCCTGCAGGTACCATCCCCGTGGTTTCGCCTGAGCCTTACCTGCACATCAACTTCACGGCAGCGCAAGAATTTGGCCTGACGGTTCCGGAAGGCCTGCTGAAGCAAGCCGATGAGATTATCCGCTAGT